>JAJTBP010000002.1 GCA_021286825.1 Marinilabiliales bacterium
TCACGCCTAAGGAACCCGTTTACTTTGAAGCCGCCAAAAAGACCCTGGCCCGCAGATTGGCCAATGGTGGCGGCCATACCGGCTGGAGCAAAGCCTGGATCGTCGGTCTCTATGCGCGGCTGCTTGAAAGTGAAAAAGCCATGGAGAACCTCAACGACCTGCTGCGAAAGAGTACACTGCCCAACCTCTTCGACACACACCCGCCCTTCCAGATTGATGGCAATTTCGGGGGATCGGCTGCGATGGCTGAGATGCTGCTGCAATCGGAGAACGGCGAGATCCTCTTGTTGCCTGCACTACCAAACCAGTGGAAGGAAGGTTCCTTCACCGGACTCAGGGCCAAGGGAGCCGTGACCGTCAATGCCGCATGGAAAGAGGGAAAACTGACGAGTGCCCTGCTGAAGTCGGACAAAGGGGGAAGCTTCACGGTGCGATACGGAGCTGCCACGAGACACCTCTCACTGAAGCCAGGCGTGGCTGTCAGGATGGACAAGTGGTAATTGGTACTCGTAAAAAACATCACCTAACGGGATCGGAAATGGAAAGGGGGATTGGATCGGCAAGCCCAATCCGGAATGGAGAGGGATCGCCGGCAACCAGGGTTGGATCCCCCCATTTCCCAAATCACGGGATGTACCTTCCAGGCAAGGGTAGCACTGGGAGGAAACCCCTCCGCCCCATGAAAAAAACCTTTGACTTATCCATTTGATTCGCTAATTTAGACCGCACCAAAATCAACGATTTTCCCGGGGGCGATCCCCTGTTGACAGATACATCGGGCATGATCCGGAACATCATCGGTCGGAGATCCATCATGCGGATTTCGTCCGGCAAAACTTTAAAGACTTATTCGAGATGAAAAGAAACATTTTCCTGTCATTCACCCTACTCATTGCCCTCCTCGTTTCGGCCCCTGCCTTTGCTCAGGAGTTAAACAAACTGACCAAAAAAGAGAAGAAAGAGGGATGGGTACTTCTTTTCAATGGCAAAAATTTTGATGGCTGGAGACAATGCAACGGCACGGCCATGCCCACCAACTGGGTCATCGAAGAGAATGCCATGAAGGTATTTACCGCTCCTGACAAAAAACCGGGACAAGGATCCAACGGTGACATCCTTTTCCCTGGCAAGAAATTCAAGAACTTCGAACTCTCGATCGACTGGAAAGCCAGTCCGATGGCCAATTCCGGCATCTTCTACTATGTCAGGGAGGTTCCAGGCAAACCCATCTACTATGCGGCACCTGAGATCCAGGTTCTGGACAACAAGGATGCCACCGACAACAAAATCGACAGTCACCTGGCAGGATCTCTCTACGACATTCTCCCATGCGATCCCAAGACCGTCCATCCGGCCGGCGAATGGAATACCTGCGTCGTCAAGGTACAGGACGGCAAAGCCGTTCACTTCATGAATGGTGTGGAGGTTGTGAAATATACCCTTTGGACACCCGAATGGGATGCCATGGTTGCCAAGAGCAAATTCAAAAGTTTCCCGGGCTGGACAGAAGGCATCGCCAAGGAAGGTTACATCGGATTGCAGGACCACGGATATGCCGTTTGGTTCCGCAACATCAAGATCCGCGAACTGAAGTAGTCGGATCCAACAACACGAAGAGGCCGGAACCCGCTTGATTAAGCAAGGTTCCGGCCTCTCTTTTTTGGCAAAACAGGAAGCTGCTACCGGGTGTCTACCGGTTTTTCACTACCCCGTAATGACCCGTGAGGAGGTAACGAAAAGTGGAGAGCTCCGGCAAAAGTTTCAGCGAGGCCTCCTCCTGTTGCGTATTCATGTTGAACCGATCCACAAAATGGACGGCCTTCCCCTTCTCGGGCTTCAGGTTGTCGCCCGTGACCAGGTAATCCTTGTTGACCACATAGCAGACCGATCCAGGCGTATGGCCCGGCGTGTGGAGGACCTGCACGAAAACACCATCCACGGTCAGGGTGTCTTTGTCGTTCAGCAACTGGTAGGGACCGAACTTCCAATGTGTCTTGAAGGGCCCCATCTTGGCGGTGGTACCGTTGATCATCTGCTCCTCATCCCGATGCATAAAGATCTGTGGATGTGGATACAAACCGATGCTTCCGATGTGGTCACCGTCGCAATGGGTCAGAAAGATTGCTTTCACGGCATCAACCGAGATTCCGGTTTTCTCAAGCTCTTTCCGGAAGGAGTCCTCTCCGTAGCCGGCATCGAAAAGGAGATAGCCTGTCTTCCCTTTGAACAGATAGGCATTGACAAACTTGTCGCGTACGACCAGTAGCGAGTCATTCACCCTGCCGGTCTCGGCAGGCGTCATCTTTCGGGTTTCCATGAAAAATCCCACGATATACATTGCGGAGACAATCACCAGAAAGCTGACCAGGATCCCGAATCCCCACAGCGCTCTTTTCACAATTTTATTCATATCCTTTCGTTTGTAACTGTTTGCGATCGAGTCATTTCAAAGTAAGATCCACCTGAACAATTTCGGTCTTTCCGGTGGTTCGGACGGGAGATCCCCACAACCGAATGCCACTCGTGACGATGAAATGGGTGTTTTCAATTTTTTCATGTCCATAACTCAGCCGGTAGAGCAACTTCAGCAGTAGGTTGAAGGGGAACAACTGGCCGTTGTGGGTATGACCCGACAACTGCAGGTCAGTTTTTGTTTTGCTCACCGCCTCGATGTCTGTGGGCCGGTGGTCGACCAACAGGATCGGAAGGGTATCCGGAACATGTTTCAGCAGCTCAAAAGCCGGTACTCTTTTTCTGTAAAGATCGTCATATCTCCCCGCCAGGACAAAACCATGCAGATCTTCCACGACCGAATCTCTTAACAAGGTGATGCCTGCATTTCCGAAAAATGGCCAGCTGGCAGGACCCCTGTTGAACTCATGGTTCCCCAAGGTAGCATAGACACCGTATCTGGCCTTGATCTGTCGGAAGATGTGCTCTACCTGAAGCAGGAAAGGGGTCTCCACGCTTCCCTCCACAATGTCGCCACCCATGATGACGAGATCGGGGTGAATCTCATTGACCTGTTCCACAAACCTCTCCACTTTTTCAATTTCGGAACTCCTTTTCAAATGAAAATCGGCGATGAAGGCAATCCTGAGATGGTCCAGGGGGGAGGATTTCCGCGGAATCTCCAGATCGTATTTCGTTACCTGAAGATGGTTGAAGTTGTAGGCACCGTAGGAGACGATCAGGGATGGGATCAACAGGAGCACAGCAAAGGCCATGATACGGTAAGCAAACGATTTGCGCCGCTCTTTCGACACCATCCGGACCATTGCGTTGAGCAGGAGGATCAGATCATAGACGACCAGCAACAGGAAAAGGTAGAAGTAATAGGGAAAAATATACCGGGTGATCCAGGTCAGGATACCCACGTTGAAATCGCTATCCCCATCGGCGATGAGGGTATGGATCGGATTGATGAGGGCTATGACAAGATAGATCCAGAAAAAGAGGGTTCGGAAACGTTGGGGAATGAAATGCTGGCGCAACCTGAAAAAAATATAGAGGCAAGGAAAGAGATAGCCAAAAAAGAAAACAAAGTTGAACATATCACGCAGCTCAGGTTTATCATCTAAAGTTAATGGAATTTTTGGGATTTCTGAGCCCCCTTCGGCGGTTGGGCCGGTAGCTGTGTGAGAATACACCCTTTCCTTTCTACCGAATCTTCCAATCCTGCATCAAAATCCGTAACTTGGTCACAACAACCAAACGGTCCTACCTCCGATCATGAAAAGACTATCCTTACTCCTGCTGGGTGCTTCCCAGGTTGCATCTTTGGCTACATCGGCGCAGCACCCCAACATTGTTTTCATCCTGGCCGATGACCTGGGTTATGCCGACCTTGGTTGTTATGGGCAGCAGCATTTCGAAACGCCCAACATCGACCGACTGGCGCAGGAGGGGATGCGTTTTACGAGACACTATGCAGGATGTACCGTCTCGGCACCTTCCCGTTCCTCCCTGATGACCGGACTACACACCGGGCATGCCCCCATCCGTGGCAACAAAGGCTTTGGCAACGAAGGTGAATGGCCCGTTCCCGCCGGAACTTTCACACTGGCGGGTATGCTGAAATCGGCCGGATACCGGACAGGTGCCTTCGGCAAATGGGGACTCGGATCTCCCGGTTCGGAAGGTGATCCACTCAATCAGGGGTTCGATACTTTCTTCGGATTCAACAGCCAGACCCTGGCCCACAACTATTACGCCGACTACCTCTGGGACAACGACAAGAAATTCATGATTGAGGAGAACCGGGATGGAAAAAACGGACGCTTTGTTCCCGACCTGATCCACCAGCGAGCCCTACAGTTCCTTGAAGAGAACAAGGAAAAGCCCTTCTTCCTATTCTATCCAACCACCATTCCTCATGCCGAACTCGTTGCACCGGAAGAGGAGATGGCCCGCTTCCGCGGAAAGTTCCCACCCGAAAAATCCTTCAAGGGGACAGACAAGGGACAGCCCGGCTTCCGAAAGGGGCCTTATGGCTCCCAACTTGAAACACATGCCGCCTTCGCCGCCATGGTAACCCATCTGGATCGTCAGGTAGGTGAGATCATGGCGAAGCTAAAGGAACTGGGGCTCGATCAAAATACACTGGTCATCTTCAGTTCGGACAATGGACCCCACATCGAAGGGGGAGCCGATCCAGACTTCTTCGACAGCAACGGTCCATGCAAAGGATTCAAACGGGATCTCTACGAAGGAGGCATCCGAATTCCGATGATCACACGCTGGCCGGGTCACATTCAACCTGGGAAGGTAACAGACCATGCCTCCGCCTTTTGGGATTTCCTGCCCACCCTGGCCGAATTGACCGGTCAGAAGATTCCGGATCATCTGGATGGCCTCTCATTCCTGCCATTGCTCATCGGTAAGAAAGGCCAACAGAACCACCGGTTTTTCTATTGGGAATTCCATGAATTGAAAGGCAGACAGGCCATCCTCATGGGAAATTGGAAACTGATCCGCTACCAGGTCATGGTTCCGGAGGAGACCACCACCGAACTTTACGACCTGAGCAAAGATCCTGGAGAGACCCATAATTTGGCAGCCCGATACCCGGCAAAGGTGGCGTTGCTGCTCAAGCAACTCAAAAAAGAACGGACAGTCTCAGCCGGATTCCCATTCCCCCCTGTGGATCAGCAAAATTTCTGATGCTGTGTTGAGAAGGTTCAAATTAAAACTTATTTTAGCCACTCAATCGAGGGTTCGGCTACTACTACAACAATTGACGCACACAGTCTTTCTAACAGACTGTATTTCTGTATTTTGCTATTTCTACGGGGATTCTATGACCCCCGCGGACTCCTCATTGAGAACGAAAACTTGTAATTAAGATTGACACTCAACATGAAATGGAGTAAGTTTTTGGAAGGAAGTAAAGCAAAATATCTATGGTTGATGGCAGGCATGCTGCTTTGTCTGATCATCCTGTTATCTGTTTATCAGGTCTCTGAAGTCACCTCTTCCGACAAATATTGTGTTTCCTGTCACATTCATCCAGTCCCGGATCAGAATTGGAGGCTCTCCGAACACTTCAACAACAAAGCCGGAGTGGTTACCCATTGTGTCGAATGCCACCTTCCTCCCAAGGGTCATGGCTATTTCCCGGCGAAGATCAAGCACGGTCTGAAGGATGTGTACGGCAAGCTCTTCAAAGACAGCGCCTCTTTTGACTGGGAGTCCCGCAAAGCACTGGAGGTGGCCAAAGGATATGTCTATGAGGAATCCTGCAAAAAATGCCATCAGAACCTCTTCCCTGCCACCCTTTCGGTTAACGGAAGCAATGCCCACCTGCAATATGTCAACAGCAAGGAGGAGCCCAAACCCCACTGTCTGAACTGTCACCTCAACGTTGGCCATTACGACAAGAACAACCTGCATGCCCACAATGCCAACTTCGGCGTGACGGAAACGGTTGCCAAAGAGCTCTTTGCCGCAGCAACGGAAGTGAAGAAATTCTCTGCCTTCACCGAGCAGGTTCCTGGCACCACCCTCTCCTTTGACATGGTGGCGATCCCGGAAGGCACTTTTGATATGGGAAGTCCGCAGGTTGAAGAACTCCGCAAACCCGATGAGGGCCCCGTCAGGAAGGTGCATCTGACCCGTTTCTTTATGGCCAAAACCGAAGTGACCTGGGATGAATACCTGGAGTTCTTCAAAGCCACCGCTTCCCAGGGAAGGAAAGAGGAGAGCACACCCAAAGCCGAGACCGATGCCATCACGGGCCCGACCCCGCCATGGGGCGCCCCGGACCAGGGATGGGGAAAAGGGACAAGACCGGCCATCACCATGTCATGGAAAGCCGCCAACACCTACTGCCAATGGTTGTCCAGAAAAACAGGAAAAAAATACCGGCTTCCCACAGAAGCAGAATGGGAATATGCGAGCCGTGGCGGAACGCAGAGCCCTTATTTCTTCCCAGGAAATGCCAAAAAATTCAGTGCGTCGGGTATGTGGAACAAGATCTTTGGACCCGATACCACCACCATCAACTCTTTCGTGGTGTACAAGACCAACAGTCAGTCGAAGACCAAGGAACCCGGATCTGTCAAAGCCAATCCTTTCGGTCTGAAAAACATGCTGGGAAATGTGGCCGAGTTCTGCTCTGACTTCTATTCCCCGAATGGGTACAAGAGCAACGAGCCGGTACCTCTCAACGATCCAAAAGGTCCGGCCAACGGACAGGAACATGTGATCCGGGGCGGATCCTTCAAGAGTGATGCCAAGGATGTTCGCTGTGCCTCCAGGGATTTCACCAAAACGAAGGCATGGTTGATGACCGATCCACAGATGCCCAAGAGTGTCTGGTGGTATTCAGACAGCAATGATGTTGGCTTCAGGGTCGTTTGTGAAGTCGATGCAGCACTACCCAAATGATCGGAGCAGTGCTTCAAGTGAATAACAGATAAAAATTTACACCTGATTCCGCGGACAGTCGAAAGCGTGATCGCCGGGCCCGGAATATATGCTTGCTAATCATGGAAAAGAAAAACATTGACAGAAGAAAATTTTTGGGTACCGGGGTTCTTGCCGGTGCGACTGTCTTGGGCGCCAATGCGTTGCTCAACTCCTGCAAGGCAGAGCCCACCAATGCCTCGCTGGGTTTGCCACCGATTCTGAAGGGAGCTCCCAAAGGCAGGAAGCTGAAAGCCGGTCTCGTAGGCTGTGGCAACCGGGGAACGGGAGCTGCCATCAACTTCATCAGTGCCGGTCCGGACCTGGAGATTGCCGCTGCTTGCGACCTTTTTCAAGACAAGATCGATGCCTTCCGGGAACGCTTCAAGTCATTTAACCTGGAAGTTCCGGAGAAAAACTGTTTCGCCGGCTTTGACGGATACAAGAAACTGATGGCTCTGGAAGAACTCGACGTGGTGTTGCTGGCCACTCCCCCCAGATTCAGACCGGATCATCTGCTGGAAGCCATTCAGAACAAGAAGCATGTCTTCATGGAAAAACCGGCAGGTGTAGACCCGGTCGGCATCCGTTCCGTCCTCGCCTCTGCAAAAAAAGCGGAAGCACTCGGACTCAACATCGTGACCGGCACTCAAAGAAGGCATCAGGAAGATTACATCGAAACCTACAAAAGGGTCAAAGCCGGAGCGATCGGTCGCCTCACGGCTGCCAAAGCCTTCTGGAACCAGGAGCACGTCTGGTTCCGCACCCGGGAAGAGGGTTGGGATGACATGACTTACATGATGCGCAACTGGAACAACTTCTGCTGGGTCGGAGGCGACCACATCCTCGATACCCATGTGCACAACATCGATGTCATCAACTGGTTTATGGGCAAGACACCCCTGAAAGCCGTGGGCAACGGTGGCCGGCACCGCAGGGTAACGGGCGACCAATACGACTATTTCAACATCGACTTTGATTACGGCAATGGCGTCTTCTCGCACAGCTTTTGCCGCCAAATCGACAGTTGCGCCAACGGCACCGGAGAGCTCATCATGGGAACCGAAGGGTATACCAATTGCGTCAACACCATCTGGGATCTGGATGGAAAAATCAAGTGGCAATTCGAATATCCCAAAGACGAAAATGGCAATGCCATGAGCCAGCTGAAAATACCTGCCTACGTTCAGGAACACATGCACCTCGTCTATGCCATCCGAAAAGGGACCTATGTCAACCAGGCGGAGGAGACGGCCCTTTCCACCCTCACAGCCATCATGGGACGCACGGCAGCCTATACCGGACAAATGGTCACCTGGGAGGAGATGATGAAATCCGATATGCAATTGGGTCCGAAAGAGATGAAATTCGGGCCTGTCGAGATGAAATTCGAAGTTCCAGTACCGGGAACTCCCCCAAATGTATGATAAATGACTAACTTAACAGGCAGGAATGGAAACGCCCACCTGCCTGTGCGATCCGTTTCAACAACCAATAATCAAACTATGACAACCCAGACAAACAGAAGAGCATTTCTGAAAAATTCGGCTGTTGCTTCCGTTGGTTCCCTGATTCTGCCTTCCATCATCCCCTCTACAGCACTGGGGATGGGTGGTAAACCAGCCCCCAGCAACAGGATTGTGATGGGAGCCATCGGCACCGGTTCCCAGGGCCGAAGCAACATCGGTGATTTCCTTGAACTCAACAACCAGGTTCAATTTGTGGCACTCTGCGATGTCGATACCGGCAGCTTACAGAAGGCGAAAGAAAAAATTGCCAAAAGCGGGGCCAAAGACGACCAGCGCACCTACGGCGATTTTCGTGAATTCCTTGAAAAAGAAAAACTGGATGCGGTAACCATCGCACTGCCGGATCACTGGCATGGCATCATCTATACCGCGGCAGCCGAAAAGAAGCTCCACGTCTACGGCGAAAAACCAATCTGCCGGACCATTCACGACGGTCAAACCATCGTCAAGGCGGTGCAGAAAAACAACATCATCTGGCAGACCGGTAGTTGGCAGAGGTCGCGATCCAATTTCCACAGGGGAGCCGAATTGGTCATCAACGGAAGGATTGGGAAGATACAACGGATCGAGGTGGGACTGCCCAACGGCAACAAAGGCATCGGTACCCCACCCGTTCAGGAGGTTCCGAAAGAACTGAACTGGGACATGTGGTTGGGTCCTGCTCCGAAAGTAGCATACAGGGGTGTCAGCCACTGGAACTGGCGCTGGATCCTTGACTATTCCGGCGGTCAGCTCACCGACTGGGCCGGTCATCACATCGACATCGCCAATTGGGGTGCCGGATTGGAACACACCGGTCCCGTAGAGATCTCGGGAGTTGGTGTCTATCCACGGGAGGGTATTTACAACGTCCCCGTGGAGTATGATTTCAACTGTAAGTATGCCAACGGCATCGAAATGAGGGTATGCAACGAAGGCCGGCTGGAGATGGGTTCCGGCACCACCTGGTATGGCGACAAGGGATGGATCCATGTCAACAGGGGCGAGACCCTCGTGGCCTCTGACCCCAAAATCCTCCAGGAAGTGATTGGCGAAAAGGAGATTCACCTGATCAAAAGCGACAACCATTGGCAGAACTTCATCGACTGCGTCCGTTCAGGCCAGAAAACCATCGCTCCGGTGGAGGTAGCCTACAGGGCCATCTCGGTTGGACTGCTGGGTGAAATCGCCATGCAGACCGGACAGACCATCCATTGGGATCCGGAAAAGGAGGAAATCATTGGTAATCCGATGGCCGCCAGACTCCTGAACAGGCCCTATCGTCAACCTTGGCATTTAGCAACCCTCTAAGCACTACCTCCCATGAAAAAAATACAGATCCTATTTGTACTGCTGGCCGGATTTCTCCTCTTCCAATCCTGTCAGGAAAAAAGAGCCTACAGGGCCCTGATCATCACCGGTCAAAGCAACCACAACTGGATGGCCTCTTCACCCATTCTCAAGACCATCCTCGACCAGACTGGCCTCTTCGCAACCGATATCGCCCGGACACCCAAAGAGGGCGGAGACATGAGCAAGTTCCAGCCTGATTTCCAGAAATACAACGTCGTGGTGATGGCATACAATGGCGACAGCTGGCCAGAAAAGACCAAGACTGCCTTTCTGGACTATGTGAAAAACGGGGGTGGTGTCGTGATCTACCACGAAGCCGACAACTCCTTCCCCGATTGGAAAGAATACAACGAGATCATTGGCCTCGGGGGTTGGAACCACAGATCCGAGAAAGATGGTCCCTATGTCTACTACAAAAACAATGTTCTGGTCAGGGATACTGCCAAGGGTTCTGCCGGATCGCACGGACCACAGCACGAATTTCTCGTCAAGGCCAGAAAACCGGACCATCCCATCTTGAAAGGACTTCCCGTAGCCTGGATGCATGGCAAGGATGAGTTGTACAGCACCTTGCGTGGACCGGCCCAAAACATGGAGATCCTGGCCACCGCTTACGCGGATACCGCCAAACGAGGAACCGGCCGTGACGAACCGATGTTGATGACCATCAGCTACGGCAAAGGCCGCATCTTTCATACAGCCATGGGACACGTTGGAAAGGATGAGACCCATCCGGCAACGGAATGTGTTGGATTTATCGTCACCCTCCAACGGGGTGCCGAATGGGCTGCCACAGGAAATGTGACGCAGCAGATCCCCATCGACTTCCCCAATGTCGCCTGCTCTGTTTCAAGGCCCGATTACAAGGAGGTAACCCTTTCTGAGGACCTGGACAAGATTTCCAAATACTCCATCGACAAGAGCACGCGCTACTATACCGATCTTCAGGCCAGAATCCGCAAGGTCACCGGGGATCCGGCCGCCCTGCTCGAACTGGAGAAGAAGATGGTGCAAGTGCTGAAGGACAAAAATGCCACTGCCGAAGGAAAGAAGCTTCTCCTTCGCGAACTGGCCTGGATGGGCTCCGATTACTGCCTGCCGGTGGTTCAGGAATTGCAAAAGGATGCCGATCTTCAGGAAGCAGCCACCTTTGCCATCGAACGCATGAAACCACAGTAAGCCCTTTGTCGGCCATCCGGATCTGACAAAACAGTTTGCATTTCTCGTCCCCAGGGCATTCGATGGTTGTTCTGCCTCGGCTGGAAGGCCAGGAAACGCTAAATATCCGGGGAATCCTATTTGATTCCAAGGAATTGATTAACTTTAGGCATCCCGTTACAAGAAAGGATTTGTGACGGGATGCCGCCGTTTTTACCTGGAAGCCATGCAATTTTCCCTGATCATACCTGTCTACAACGAAGAACAACTGATCGATGACCTGATCACCAGAGTAGTCGACTCGGTAGCCGGTTTTGCCACCGAATACGAACTCCTCTTCGTGGATGATGGCAGCAAGGATGCCACCGTCAGGAAACTGCTTGACCGACGGCGGGAAAACCGGCAGATCAAAATCATCTCCCTCTCCCGAAACTTTGGCCATCAAGCTGCCTTCACGGCCGGACTGGAACTGGCACAAGGGGAGGTCGTTGCCATGATGGATGGCGATCTTCAGGATCCTCCGGAATTGCTGCCGGAGATGTACCGTAAAATCCGGGAAGAAAGGTTCGACATCGTCAACGGCAAAAGGACTGGGAGGAAAGAGAAGGGACGCCGATCCCTCTATACCAAACTGTTTCACCTGATCTTTAAAAATGTCGCAGGACTCGAAAGCCTGGAAAATACAGGAAACTTCTCGATGATGACCCGGGAGGCGCTGCATGCACTGCTCTCGCTGAAGGAAAAAGTCAGATACATGCCCGGCCTTCGTTCTTTTATTGGGTTCCACCAGGGAACGGTCGAGTACATCCGTGAAGACCGCCATCGCGGGGAACCCAAGATGAGCCTGTCGCAACTCTTTCTCCTGGCTGCCGATGCCATTTTTTCATTTTCCAGATTTCCCATTCGGCTTTGCCTTTATCTTGGCGTGATCGGCACCATCGTCTTCATGATTGCCGGCATCTATGTCCTGATCGATAAGATGCTGGGCTTCGCCATCATCGGCTGGTCCTCCACCCTGTTAAGCCTCTATTTCCTCGGTTCGATCCAACTGGTCTTTCTGGGCATCGTCGGAGAATATGTCTTCAGAATCTACAAGGAATCCCAAAACCGTCCGATCTATTTTATCAAGAAGATTCACGGGGAAGAATAGGCTATTTCACAATCGCCATAAATAGGTAGCTTCCCAAACGAATGCCATCAAAAAGTTGCGCATCGATCCATGAAATACAGTCATTGGAGGATATTGGCGATAGATCTTCCGTTCGTGATCATCCTTTTCTCCTTTTTTGCGTGGAAGGACCCAAACCAATCAGAGACACATGCTATGCCTGATAGCTTATTGGGAGATCGACTCCAATCAGATCAATTCGGTCCATAGGAAACATCCGTACCATTTACTGTGGCAATAACCGGCAAAAATGAGGATTTATCATTGATGAGAAACTTGTTGTAGCTATACGCACCACTTTCGTAACGGATTAAAACAATGGAGTCATGCGTGGGGCTTATGAGGAGAGATCCCGATATGTCAACCATACCATATGTGAACCGGTTATAACTCCCTTTGGATTTGATTTTGATGCAGTTGTTCCGGATAAATTTACCGTTCTCCCACTCCTCCGGTTTAAATTTACTATTTAAGGAAAAATAAGTGTGATGATGAACATCCATCAATTTGCAACTCGTCTCTGTTTCAGCACTGAGGATCCCATCTTCATCAGGATAGCTAATTTTGTCATACAGGAACGGTATGACCTCACGACCAGAAGAATTAATCAATCCGTATTTATAATTTGATATGCTCCTGACCTTTGCATATCCATTCAAAAATTCACGAGCTTCCATGTAGATAGGCTCGATTGCTATTCTGCCACTCGTATCAATGTACCCCCAGTTTCGATTTCTCACCTGCACGCTGGCCAACCCTTCACTAAAGCTCTCTGCCGAAGGATAAACTTCCTCCGATAGCTTTTTTCCAAATCTATTGACAAAGAAATAACCATTTTGATAAACCCGAAAGGGTCCTTCGCCGAACGAATCTACAAAATGAAAAGTTTTCGAAGCATGTTTGAGGATGGTCCCTTTGTAATCGATAATTGAAGTCTCCCCTTTTTTTTCGGCAGATATGCAGGTAGCGTAGCGGGTCGGTACGATTCTGTCATAAATAAAATCGACCATTATGTGGTTGGATTGATCAATAATTCCCCATTTCCCATTTCTTTTGACGATCGCAATACCATTCCTAAAAGCATCGTTGTAGACTTCTTCATAAATGGCCGGGATGACAATCTCTCCAAACTTATCAAATGCACCCAACATTTCTCCTTTCTTTTCCCAATGTATGGATTGCGTATTATTCACAGACTCAGAGAACCATGAAATTTTTCTTTGAATATTTCTTTCATATTCGGATTTTTTCAAGGCAATGAATATGACAAAAAAAATTACCAGGGCTATCCCAGTCAGGTAGGCCATGCCATCGAAGAATTCATAGAGTGCTGCAATGATCAAAATGATCCCAGCCAAAAAGATAAAGCCACCAACAATCAATCCGGATATCAAACTGACCAATCCGAAATCATCGCCTTTTAAAAAGGGCATCAACCATGTAAACCATAAAATTAAAAACCCCAAAATGGAGGCACCTACACCCACAATCAAAAGTCCTGCAATGTCATTTTTCTTAGCCATAGGAAATAATTTCTGTGAGAAATTTTCTTGATCGGAGAAGCACTTTGCGACTTCCAATCGATGCATTTGAATGAAACTTCAGGTGAAAACAAGGGAAATAGTTCAGGATACAATGATTGAACTGAAAGTCCAATCAATTGGATCACAGCACAAGGAACCTTCTGTCTGGATACCGATCCTGAATCGCCACGGCTTTCACTTCCGGGATTCGATCCATGCCATTTGCCACAATAAAAGAATGTCATTTCGTCACAATCTTCTGTCGCAGATCAATCTGAACCCAACATTTCCCAAAGATTCTCGCATACTCCCTGGAATTGTAACGATCGTCACCAATGGTCCGGAGATCACGTCATCGCCTGAACAATGAAAATAGCCAATCGAAGACCGTACCTATCGCCAGACCCAACATACCCCCTGCAAATGCACCAAGAAAGATGATAAATATCAAACCTAACAAATCAGCGACCCCAGACACCTGAATAGGTTTCGTAACCAATATCCAGACAATGCCGCCAATCCCAAAGAGAGTAGAGAATATTTCAGTAATCGTAATGCCGGACTTTTTTTGCTGTGATTCCTGATAACCCATGGCAGATACTTGAGAGATTGATTGATTAATTTGGAGATTTATCCTTCGAGGATCTACTTAGCTTCTTTCACTGGTAAGTTTGCTAAAATCGTGGATTTGCTTTGAAAAAAGGATGATGAGTACGAAGGCAATGGAAAAATTGAAATAATAGAGAATGCTGACGATTTGTGCCCCTAATATCATCTCACCCGATGGCTCATAAACCAGCATAGACCTGACAATGACTTGGATAATGGCCAAAAGAAAAGAGGTAAGTGCACTGATTGCCAATGAAATTCCGATACCTGATCCAACCTCATGGGAGATATTCAATTGTTGCAATCGTCGGTTGGCGTGTTTGGACCATGAACCAATGGCGATAAAAATCCAATATAAATTATAAAACGGGATGAAAAGATAGCCTACAATTTTACCGGGTGTAAGCCTTGGGTCATTGATTTGCATAAGCTTCCAACCTCTGTACAATATCTTCATGAAAACGATATAGAATACAATGAAGAATGGAAATAAAAATAGATTAATTAGCGAAGCTGTGGTAAAAACCTTTTGGGCAAACTCCAGATCATCCCTTTGCATGCAGTTAAAGGCATCCATTTCCGCTACAGCAGATGCAGAACGAATCGCTAAGATGATGAGTGTAGAGACGAACAACCAGATGTACAAGGAATGCATGCCATGGTTTGGTTTAGCTGGTTCTGGTACATATCTCGGAGCCTCATACCTGGGTTTAGTTGCTTGCTTGGCTTGCTGCTGAAATGGAGGGATGAATGGTGGAGCAGCAAATCGTTGGTCCAAGGCATTTTTAATATCCGGTACATTCCTGGCTTCTGTCCAATCATTGTATCCGTAACTCCAAATATATGTGTTGTGATCGATCATCCGAACCAATAAATCCTTATTAACAGGTCCAAATCGCTCACTATCCTTGATGTAATAATACTCCCCTTCCATGGTTTCCTGGTTTAGCGTGTTTAGATATTTTGTGCCGTTTGACACATTCGTACGGTTTCGGAATCAATCTACAGTGGTCTGTTTTAGGACGCTTTCATCCTGTTTACCAAAGATAAACAGATGGACAATTGGTGAATTGCAATCTGTCACCAACAGTACATTTGATGTAATGAACGGTTCAGATTTACGAACGAGGTCCCGTCAGATGGTGGTTTCGATCCGAATCAATCCAACACTTCCCCAAAAGGCTCTTCCAGACTTATAGAGCTGCTTTTCAGTCAAGGGTGTTTTAAAGACAAAATCCCCGTTTCTGTTGAATTTTATATCTTTAGCCGTTGTTATCACTTTTCCCGGATTCGAATGAAGCTTCTGCAATTTCCACTTGCGAAAGAAAGGGGACCAAAAATTCTCTACAGTTTGGCTGGCATATTGCTTTTCGTGATCTTACTTAATGCACAAAAGGCCGGCATATCGGGTGATGAAGAGGTCCATTACCTTCATTCCCTGAAGGTCTATCATTATTTTGCCACTTGGGGTGCCGACCAAAGTGCCGTCAACACACCGGAGACCCATCTGCAATACTACGGCCAGTCGTTCGATAACCTGACCACCCTTCTGGCCCAATGGTTCCACATCGATGACATCTACACCTTCCGGCACCTGATGAACAGCCTGGCCGGCTGGCTTTGCATCTGGCTGGCCGCACAGTTTGCCGTCTGGCTTTCGGGGTATGGTGCAGGCATCGTTGTGCTTTTGCTCTTTTCCCTCTCCCCCACCTTTCTCGGTCATTGCCAGAACAACCTGAAAGACATTCCCTTCGCCCTTGCTTACCTGGCTGGTACCTACTATCTGCTGAGGTGGCTGCTTGAGAAAAAACCTGGATGGCGACTTACCGGTCTGCTGATCCTTTCCCTGGCTTTCAGCATCAGCATCAGACCTGGCGGATTGCTGCTCTTTTGCTATCTTTTGTTCTTCTTTGGCATACGCGTGATCTGGCAATGGAGAGCCGGGACCTTCGTTAGGAGCCGCTTCAGGCAACAAGGCCTGCAGATTTTCGGCATCCTGTTGGCGGCTTACCTGGCAGGGATCCTGCTCTGGCCCTACCTCCTGCAGCACCCTTTCAGCGGAATCTGGAAATCGTATCAGGTGATGGCCCACTTTCCAACAACCCTGAGGCAGCTCTTCGAAGGCAGATGGGAATGGTCCGACCTGATGCCCTGGTACTACCTCCCGAAACTGATGCTCATCACCCTGCCTTTTACCATTCTGGCTGCCCTTCTGCTCTTTCTCGCCCGACTAAAACAGATCCTCCGAAAGGATAGCATCCGGATCGGAGCGCTGATCTTCACCCTCCTGTTTCCCATCCTCTTTGTCATCCTGGAAAAGGCCAACCTTTACGGATCCTGGCGCCATTTTCTCTTTGTCTACCCAGCTCTGGTTATCCTGGCCGCCATAGGCATAGTCAGCACATTTGAACGACTCAGGACCCGGCTACAAAAAGGCATCCTGGTTACCTTGCTGGCCCTGCTCTCCATCCATCCGATCGACTTTATGATCCGTAACCACCCATACTTCTATCTCTATTACAACCCTTTGGTGGGCGGACTAAAAGGGGCTTACGGACACTACGAAACCGATTACTATTACCACTCCCTGCGCGAAGGAACCGAATGGTTGCAGCAATATTTGAAGCAAAACCATGGAACCGAAACGATCCAGGTGGCTACCAACTTCCCGGCCAATTGGTTCTTCCGAAACAACCCAAAAGTCTCGGTCCGCTTCGTCCCTTACACCCTGAGAAGCCAGCAGGATTGGGATTATTACATCGTGGTAAATAGCTATGTATCACCCACCTTGCTGCAAAACAAAAACTGGCCACCAGCCAATACCCTGCACCTCATCAAAGCCGATGAGGTCCCCATCTGTGCCATTCTCAAGCGGGATGATAAATCCGATTTAATTGCATATCAGTACCTTACAGAAAACAAGCTGACCGAATCCCTCAAATGCTTTGAAAAAGCGATCAAGAATAGATGCAGCGATGAAGTAATCTTTTTTAACTTTGCGACAGCTTGTTACAGGAATGGAGACCGGAGCGGAGCGGTGACGAACCTTCTGGAGGGTCTGAAAATAAATCCGGATAACGAGATGTTGCAGATGTTCCTGGCCAACATCCGGATCGAAATGGGTGAGACGCAAGCGGCAGCCGATCTCTACCAACGGATTCTTTCCTTCAACCGGAAATACTTCGAAGCCTATCCGGCATTGGCCAAAATATGGATCGAAGGGCAAAAGCGGCAAGAGGCCAGACAACTGCTGAAATCCTGCCTCATGATTCATCCCGGCTACAAGGCTGCCATACAGGTATTGGCCGACAGCTACAGGGATACCGATCCCCAGGTGGCCATTCAATACGATGAATTGCTGAAATCCATGAATTGAAGGCGTACATCTGGAATGAGAATGGTAAGATATTGATTGAAAGATATTTATATAACAAATTACATAACAACAGATCAAAGAATGAAAAAGAGCATCCTCCGTTTGACACTTGCAGCCATGCTGCTGATCAACGCTGCCGGAATTGCACTGGCACAACAACCTCAGGCACAGAAAGATACTGTAAATGCCGACAAGGCAGCCAAACCCGTCTTCTATCAGGCAGCTGAAGAAGAAAACAGCAACAGTGGCGTAAATCCGCTGGTATATGTAGCCGTTGGCGTGGTTGTAGTAGCCGGCGTCGTATTCTTCCTGCGCGCCAGGAAGAATAAAAAATAGGGTTCAATCCAGGTACAATACCTTTTTCTGCAGAGGCAGGGCTTCACCGATAATTTCAGCATCCGGTAGTCCTGCCTTTGTTTTCAAGTCCTGAAGGAGCTCATTGGCCCGGGCGGCTGGGACCGCCATCAGGAGACCCCCGGAGGTCTGGGCATCACAACAGAGCATCTTCTCCTCATAAACGACAGAAGAGCCGAACTGCACCGCTTCCTGCACAAAGGTCAGGTTGCGGAAAGCCGCTCCGGGAATGCATCCCGCTTCCAGCAAATCCATTGCCTCACCGAACCGGGGTACCCACTTTGAATTGAAACGAATCGTGACCCGACTGGCCTCTGCCATCCGACGGGCATGACCCAGCAGTCCAAAACCGGTCACATCGGTTGCCCCCTTCAGCTGGTATTGCTGCATGACCTCAGCACCGCTCTTGTTGAGCATCTTCATGTAATTCAACGCCTTCCTTACCGTATCCTCATTGGTCAGCTGGTTCCTCTGTCCGGCAAGGATCACCCCACTACCCAGCGGTTTTGTCAGGATCAGGAGATCCCCTTCCCTGACACCGGCGTTGGTGATCAACCGATCGGGATGAACGGTTCCCACCACAGCCAATCCATATTTCGGAACCTCATCCTCGATGGTATGGCCTCCAAGCACCAGGGCTCCGGCCTCCTGAACCTTTTCCCCTCCTCCGCGCAGGATCTCTCCGAAAACCTCCAATGGAAGGGTATGGGCTGGAAACATCATCAGATTCAAAGCCAGCAGTGGCGATCCGCCCATGGCGTAAACATCACTCAAGGCATTGGCAGCGGCAATCTGACCGAACTCAAATCCATCACTGCAAACCGGCGGAAAGAAATCGGTGGTGTAAATGAGTGCCGTCTCGTCATTCAATCGATAGACACCGGCATCATCATGGGTCTCAATGCCGACCATCAGGTTGGGATGTTCGATTTTGGGCAATCCGGCCAGCACCTGCTCCAACTGGACCGGTGATAGTTTGACAGAGCAGCCTCCCTGCACCACAACAGACAATAGATCAAATCCTTTCACGCTAAAATAACTTGGTTATTTGATGAAGGGTCCCACGCGGGACCGGTACCTCTTTTCGGATGCAGCCGTTGGAACCCATGGGCACATGGAAAGAGATGACCTGACAAAAGTAATCAGATTGGTGAAAAAGACCACTGGTCTCAGATCCCCATTTCTCTTCAGCCTCCGACGGTGGCGACCAGACCGAAGTCAGCCAAAATCTTCACCGCCTCCTGCAAACGTTCCTTCGTAGGCTCCTCCATCAACCTGAATTCCCCTGGCCTCCCCAGCTTCTGATACTTGGTCTGGGCAATCTTGTGATAGGGCAACAACTGGATCCTGAGGTTTTCTTTGCCTAGTCCGGCCAGAAATCTGCCTGTCTCCTCCAGGTTTGCAGCACCGTCATTGATTCCCCCCATCATCGGGATTCGAACAACAAATGCCTTGCCCATCTCCGACAACAGCCGCAGGTTCTCCAGAATCCGCTCATTTCCCACGCCGGTCCATTCACGGTGTTCTGCTGTATTCATCATCTTCAGGTCATAGAGAAAGAGGTCGGTCTCGGCAGCAACGGATCGCAAGGTTTCCTGAGTCACGTTACCCGCCGTATCTCCCGGCCCGACATCTCCGTGGCACGGGTTGGGCACACTTCGGCGCAGTGGCCCGAGCGGTCACAACGTTCCGGTTGAATGGCGATGCCTTCCCGTGTGAGGCTGAGTGCCCCGTTTGAACAGGCTTCCAGGCAGAGCCCACACCCAATGCAAGCCGATCGGGCATACATCCGCTCGGCGGGTAAGGAGATTCCTTCGGGATTGTGACACCAGGCGCAATTTAGGTTACAACCCTTTAAAAAAATGGTGATGCGGATTCCCGGTCCGTCATTGATCGCATACCGCTTGACGTCGAAAACTTTTCCGGTCAAGCCGGGATCGCCGCCCAAACCCTTTTGTGCATCAGAAACCATCATTTTCCGTCCTTTCGATCACTTCCCGCTGCAGATCCGCATTCATATCATTGAAATAGTCGCTATAACCCGCCATCCGTACCATCAGATCCCGGTAGTCGGAAGGCGATTTCTGTGCCGCCAGCAGCGTTGCCGTGTCCACAATGTTGAACTGAACATGGTGACCCCCCAGGCGGAAATAGCTGCGTACGAGGTGACCCAATTTGACCACATCCTCCTCTTTTTTCAACAAGCCGGGCATGAAACGCTGGTTGAGGAGGGTTCCGCCCGACTTCACCTGATCCAGTTTCCCAAGCGACTTCACCACTGCCGAAGGGCCATGGGTATCGGCACCATGGGAGGGGGAGGTGCCATCCGAGATCGACTTCCCGGCCAGCCTGCCGTTCGTCGTAGCTCCCAGCATCTTCCCAAAATAGACATGACAGGTGGTCGAAAGCATGTTCAGATGATAGGCTCCCCCCTTGATGTTGGGTTTGCCATCGATGGCCTTGACCAGGTCATTGTAAACCTGAACGGCGATGGAATCGGCGTAGGGATCGTCATTGCCAAAGAAAGGTGTCCGGTTCATCAACCACTGCCTCAGCACCTCTTCCCCACTGAAATTCCGGTCTGCCGCCTTCAGGATCCGCTCCATCGTAAAATTCTGCTCCTCAAAGACATGCTTTTTCAGGGCGATCAGGCTATCCGATACCGTTCCAAGTCCGCAACACTGGATGTAGCTGGTGTTGTACCGCGGACCTCCATCGTAATAATCTTTCCCTTTGGCCAGACAATCTTCGATGACCACCGAGAGAAAGGGAGCAGGTGCATATTTCGCAAACATCCGGTCGATGTAGTTGCTCACCCGCATCTTCAGATCCACCACATAATTCAGTTGCTTCAGGAAGGCAGCATAAAGGGAGTCGAAGTCCCTGAAAGAGAGCGGATCGCCCGTCTCCGGACCTACCCGAACACCCGTCAATGGATCGAGGCCATTGTGCAGGGTCACCTCCAGGATCTTGGGTACATTGAGATAGCCGGTCAACAGATAGGCCTCCTTGCCAAACGCCCCCACCTCGATGCAACCGCTGCAACCTCCTTCCAGGGCATCCTCACGACTTTTCCCCTGTCGCATCAGCTCTTCCACATAGAGATCGGGGTTGAAGACAGAAGGATAGCCATGTCCTTGCCGGATCACCCGGGCAGCAGCATGTAGAAAACGGTCGGGCGTCTCCCGGCTGATGTGCACCGAAAATCCGGGTTGCAGGATGTGAAGCTCCTCGGCTACTTCCAGCATCAGAAAGGAGACTTCACCCGTCCCATCGTTCCCGGCACGGGTCAACCCACCCAGGTTGATGTTGGTAAAATCGTTGTAGGTCCCGCTCTCTTTGGCTGTGATGCCTACCTTCGGCGGAGCGGGATGGTTGTTGACCTTGATCCAGAAACAGGAGAGCAACTCCCTCGCCATTTCCCTTGTCAGCGTTCCCTCCGCCAGTCCTTGCCGGTAAAAGGGTTCCAGATGCTGATCGAAATGGCCCGGGTTCATGGCATCCCAGCCATTCAGTTCCGTAATCGTTCCCAAATGCACAAACCAATACATCTGGATCGCCTCCCAGAAATTTCTCGGCGCATGGGCGGGCACCCAACGACACACTTCGGCAATCCGAAGCAACTCAGACCTTCGGAGCGGATCTGCCTCCTCAGCGGCAAGGGCTTTGGCCTTGTCTGCATGCCGCTCGGCAAACAGGATCACCGCATCACACGAGATCTGCATGGCCTTCCACTCTTCGGCCTTGTCGGTGGCCTCGGGGTCATTCAGATAATCCAGGCTTGCCAACCTCTCAGCCAACTCCTGCTTGAAATCGAGCATCCCCTTTCGGTAGATCTTACCATCGAGGGTGGTATGACCCGGTGCACGTTGCTCCATGAATTCCGTGAACAGTCCGGCTTCGTAAGCCTTTCTCCACTCCTCCGGTACATGGGCAAAAATCCGCTCACGTTGCGTTCGGCCCTCCCAGTAGGGAATCACCTCCCGCGCATAGGTTTCTATCTCTTCGTCCGTTATCGAATATCGTTGCAAATCCCGGTTTCTCAGCACATGCAGATCTTCTACACTGTGGCAAGTGAGTTCGGGAAAGGTAGGAACAGCCTTGGGACGAGGGCCGCGCTCTCCCACGATCAATTCGCCTTCCCCCAGGTAAATTTCCTTGAAACGGCAGTGATGGAGAAAGTTGGCAGCCCGTAACACCGGTATCGATAACTTGCCCAGATGCTCCTTGTAAAAGGCGGTCTCATGCAGGGCCCTCTCAATCGAGAGCGAGGGGGCAGCTTCCACACTCAAGGCCCGTAACCGCTGGATCCTGAGATTCATGCCGGGACCCACGGTGTCCGGCCGACTTTTCGTATCGTAATAATTTCCTTCCCGTCCAGCCGGCCGCTCCGGCTCAGGAAGATGTTGCCTGATCTGTTCAAACATGGTATGGGTGGTTTTCGGGCAGACAAGGCCCGGTTCATGGGAAACAACACGTCAAAACAAGCGTGCCACCCCACCAAGGGTGGCTGACCATCGGCTTTTCAGTAATAGAACATCAGACAACTGAACAGCCTTCGGTAGTTCTTCAAAAGGGAAGGAATCAGAACCGGTCTTTCCATGATTTTGAGGGCAAGGGAGATTGCTTATCGGCAAAATTAACGATCCTAATCTAACACACAAACAGTTACCGAAAAAATATGCCCTGCGATCCGGCGTTAGCCGAAATGGGTCTTATTTTTACCGGCTGTCGCCGGATCGACCCCGGCAACCGTCAACGCGAAACGAAGGGAACATCCCCCCCGGCAATTCTGCGGATCTCCATCCCCCGGGAACGTGTAAAGGCTTCGAGCCGATCCCCCTCCTGGCTGCCTATCGACAAGCACATGCCGCATTCGGAGGAATAGGGTCGCGGAACCGGTTTGACCCGGACATCGAGCCTCTGTTCCGTCGACCACCGTTCGGCGAGAATCACCTGACGTATGTTCTGAAAAAGAAATATGTCCCTATTTTCCAATGTCATAAACGGCTTTCGCAAGATGGGAGAGCTCCTCCGCCGTGTGGTAGGGCGAGAGCGAAAAGCGGCAGTCACCATACGGAAAAGAGCCCAGGTGCTTGTGCGCCAGAGGTGCACAGTGCAAACCGGAACGGCATTCAATGCCCCATTCTCCGAACAATCTCCCGGCCAGCTCCGATCCGCTCAGCCGGTCATGAACTACGGAGAAGAGTTTGCCCTGATGGGCCATATCATCCGCACAACGGACCTTGTACCCCGAAAATCCCTTCACCTCACGTATCAATTGCTCAAAATCATCCGGACTGTAGTGCAATGCCGGCGGATGTGCCAGAGCCGCATTCAATCCATGGATGCCGGTGATGTTGGGTGTTCCCGCTTCAAATCTGTCAGGCATCACCTCGGGCATGTCGAAGGAGTCGGAGCCACTGCCGGTACCGCCGTACAGCAGGGGGGCCACCCACTCCGGATGGCGCATGAAAGCTCCCCCGGTACCCGTGGGGCCCAGCAACGATTTATGACCGGTAAAAGCCAGAAAATCAACGCCCCATCGGTCGGCCTCCACTGGGTACTGTCCCAGCGACTGACTACCATCCACCAACAAAGGAATCTCACCGATGGCCTTTTTGATCTCGGACAACGGCTGAATGACCCCATTGACGTTGCTCATGTGGCAGATGACGACGAGTCGGGTATCCGCTCTGAGCTTGCCTGCAATGCGATCGGGCAGAACCCGTCCATCCGGGGCTGCATCCAGCAGTTCCCAGGTGATGATCCCAGACTTTTGCAGGAAGGAGAGGGGCCTTGCCACAGCATTGTGTTCCATGGGCGAGGTGAGGACATGGCCACCCTTCCGGCAGATCCCCTGAATCATCAGGTTCAAGGCGGTGGTGGCATTGGCGGTAAAGACCACCTTGCCGGCATCGGCGGTACCGATTCGGGCGGCAAGCCGTTCGCGGCACTCCTCTACCAGCCCTGTCGAACGCAGAATTCTTGGGTAGGCAGCCCTTCCGTAAGTACCTCCTGTCTCATCGAGATGAAGACGCATCGCTTCCGCAACCTGTGGAGGCTTCGGGAAACTGGTGGCACAATTGTCAAAATAGAGATTCATTGTCAGCTGTTAAAAGATGGAACAGGTCATGGCCGAACAATATGGCCGGCCTCGGCCATGGTCTTGGTAAGGGTGAACATATCGGTGATGCGACCTGCTACAATCTGACTGCGAATGACATAGAAATCAACGCAGGTGCCGCACAACAAGATTTCCACACCTTTGGCGGCCAGCGATTGAAGGGCCGCATCCACACCCGAGATGTCGGTGGCCATTTTCACGCCGGCATTGTACAGCAACAGGTGTGTCGGCAGTTGGGGCTGGTCGGGAAGGGCGTTCAGGAAGGCCTTCATCAGGATGGCCCCCAGCAGGGGATCGCCATCTCCCATTTTGTCGCTGCTGATCACCACCACATAGTTTGTGGGACAGGTGACAGGTTCCGCGTCAGGCACTTCGGGCTTTTCGTCCGGAAGGGGCGCCTTAAATTGCGCCTCAATGGTGAAAAGTCCCTCCTTTTCAGATCCAACCGGGTCCAAATGTTGATCGGTCAGAAAAGTCATCACATTCTGAAAAGCAGTCTGATTGTCCACCTCAACATGGATCGTCTCTCCGGGCAGGCACTCCTTGAGAGCCCTTCTGGTCAAGATCAATGGCTGCGGACACAGCAGCCCCTTTCCATCAACTTTTTGCATAGCAGCTTATTTTTGTCAACATTCATGGGTCTTCTTCACGCGAGGCAAGCGGCCGCAAAAGCCGGAATCTCCCTGGCTACCACCTCCGGTTCATAGGAGGAGGGCACAAAGGGATTGGATGGGCTTTCTCTGCGGGTCATGCTGAAAGCGTATGTCTTGTCGTAATAAATCAGCGTAAGATCGGCAACCGTGCGAAAATCGCCGTCGAGAAGGGCCTCAAGCGCATCTTGGGTCGCCTTTCCCCCCATCCTGCGGCTGATCTTCTCCAGACTGACCTGCAACGCCTCCTTCGGGAAGCAGGCATAGTCCCGGATCAACCTTTCCATCCGTAGCTCCCTGGGAGTGTCGAGGCGGATGGCCGGACACCGGTTCATCTGCTGAAACAATTCCATGGGGATGGTCACCTTGCCAATCATCTGGCTCTCCCCCTCAATCCAGATGGGTTGGGATCGGTCGAAGGAGAGCAGTTGTTCGGCGATCAGGTTGGAAAATTGTTCATTACCGGGTTGCTGGGGCTGACCGATCCCGCCGAAGCTGGATCCCTTGTGGTTGGCCAGTCCTTCCAGATCGAGTACCTGATGACCGTTTCTGGCCAACGCATGCAAGACCTCTGTCTTTCCCGATCCGGTGGGACCGTTGATCATAATCAAACGAAGTGGTTGAGTCATCAGCTCCCGCCCGTAGGTGCGGTAAGACTTGTAACCACCTTCCAGAAGGAATACCTCCCGTCCGGCAGTCTGCAACAACCAGGCCATGCTGTTGCTGCGCATGCCGCCTCTCCAGCAATACAAGTAGAGCGCTCCCTTCAACCGCCCAGCCGCAACGACATAATCCTTCAATCGCGGTCCAACCAGTTCAAGTCCTTTGAGTACGGCCTGGTCTCTTCCTTTTTGCTTGTACAAGGTGCCGACAATGACCCTTTCATCATCGCTGAAAAGCGGGAACGAAAGGGCCCCCGGAAGATGCCCCTGGGCATATTCTGCCGGAGTCCGGATGTCCAAAAGGGTTCCGTTCTCCAT
Source organism: Marinilabiliales bacterium (assembly GCA_021286825.1). Classification (GTDB taxonomy): domain Bacteria; phylum Bacteroidota; class Bacteroidia; order Bacteroidales; family Prolixibacteraceae; genus CAINVV01. Next base: position 25,713 of record JAJTBP010000002.1, read on the forward strand.
TGCTTTGATAAAATCAGTCACAGCCAGCGTTGCCATACCTCTCCGTTTACTAGACAAAGGTAACCCAAAAAGAACGGACTGCAACAGGTGGGGAAGCAATGAATATGAGAAATTTAGGATCTTCCGGACGTAAAAGAAAGGATTGAGGTCGTTTATGAAAGGCCCGGTGTGACCCTGCTGAATGATAAATTTCTTTCGTAGCTTTGACTGCATTCGAAAACTACTATTAACTGCGCTCGTGCCCTTTCGATGGTCTTCCTTCCAATGAACGGATGGGAACAAGTAGACAGGCAATCGGGCAAAAACTCAGAAATTTAAAAACCAGAAAAGAAGCCAACACATGAAAAAGAATCAACTGACACTGGCCATTCTGCTCGTCGGAATCGCCTTCGCAACCGCTTGGGCCATCAGGGGCCAATTTGGCCATGAACCCGGTGCCGCCATGGCCGGAATCGTGGGCGGAGCTGCCTTGGTATGGGTAGCCAAACGAAAAGACTGGCATGCCAAGATGCTGCCCATCATCGCCAGTACAGCCATTGGTTGGGGAACAACCGGCATGATCAGCTATGGCATGGTGGTGGGTTATTGCAGGGTGGGCGATCTGCTCAATTCCACCTATGGGTATCTCTCGCTGTTTGTCATCGGTGGACTTTTCGGATTGATCGGCGGCGGACTGACAGGCCTTTCTCTCAATTCTTCGCCTGGAAAAAGAGTTCGGTGGGCAACCCTCTTTGCCGAAATGGTCGCCGGTGGCGTCGTGGGCTATTTCTTCCTGATAGAACAGGCCGAATTGCTCATGACCCCTCCCCGCTCAGAAGCCTGGGCCATCTGTCTGGGTGCAGGGGTGGCACTCGTCGCCTACATGCTTCGGAATGGATTTCATTCGGCCTTCAGGGTCTCCTTTCATGCCATGCTGGGTGCCGGATTTGGCTTCTCTTTTGGAAACCTGCTGCAGACCATCGGGACCGTGATGGAACTTCCCTTCAACATGTGGAATGTCATGGAATACAACATCGGTTTCTGGGGAGGTTGCGGAATGGCCTATGCCGTCTTTACCTCCGAATGGCCCATCGACACAGAAAAACCCGACAAAACCAGGAATGCCCTCTCGTTGGCTGTCATCGGACTCATCATTCCATTTTTCGTCTGGAAAGATGCCTTCACCCTACAGGAAACCCTGAAGAGCCCGTTCTTGCACAACGATACCTCCGTAGCCTGGATGTTGGCCATTGGAACCCTGCTGATGCTGGGACTGGCCTATTTTATCATCCGAAAAAAGCTGGGAAAGGACGAAACACCCGGTACCCAACAGGCAGGGACGCTATTCATCACCATGATGCTGCTCTACATTTTCTGGAGTTATCTCATCACCGGACTATTCATGGGCAATTTCAGATCCGAACAGCCCCTCTACCTTGTCAACCTGATCGCCTTTCTTTTCCTCTTCACAAAACTGGAACAACCTTTTTCCATCAAAACGACCTCCGACAACTGGTATCTACGCTTCTTTTTGGTTATTTTGGTCATACTGACCTTTTCTGTCATCACGCTGATGATTCATGGCGGCAATCCCGCCTTGCATCCGCGTTTCGGTGGCCAGTAAAACGGATCGGTAAGGTAATCGAAACACGCTCTAATCATCGATATCATGAAAAAAATGCTCCTTTTGCTGCTTTGTACAGGTTTGATGGGAACGCTTCGTGCAGCCGGTCCCGATGAAACGGGTGGATTGGTTGCCAAAGGAGCAACGGTCACCAAAGCTGGCGGCGGATACGCCTTTACCGAGGGTCCTGCAGTGGCACCCGATGGCAGTGTCTACTTTACCGATCAACCCAACGACAAAATCGAAGTATGGAGCGAAAAGGGAAAGATCACCCACTTCCTCACCTCCTGTCAACGGGCCAACGGAACCTACTTCAACAAAAAGGGGGAACTGCTGGCCTGCTCAGATCTCCACAACCGATTGGTATCCTTCACGATGAAAGGGGAAAGAAAGACCCTTGCAGAAGGGTTTGAATCGGTGCATTTCAATGGGCCCAACGATCTATGGATTGCTCCCAATGGCGGGGTCTATTTTTCGGATCCCTATTATCCGCGAGACTATTGGGAGGAGGGTCACCAGGAGCTGCAAAAGGTTCGCGGGGTCTATTATCTCTCCCCGGATGGAAAGGTGACCCGGGTGATCAGCGACTTCAAACAACCCAACGGACTAATCGGCACTCCGGATGGAAAGACACTTTATGTCAGCGACATCAACGATGGCAAGATTTGGCAATACACCATCCTGGCAGATGGCTCCCTTTCCGAAAAGCGCTTTTTTGCTCCCGAGGGATCCGATGGCATGACCCTCGACAACAAGGGAAATGTCTACCTGACCAACAAGGCCGTTTCCGTCTACAACCCCTCTGGAAAACGGATTGCCAGGATCCAGATCCCGGAGACTCCCTCCAACCTTTGCTTTGGCGGCAAAAAACGAAACATCCTCTTCATCACGGCCAGAACGTCTGTCTATACCTTGAAAATGAATACCAAAGGGGTGCACTGATCAGGTGCCCCCCTTTGGTATTTTTCATCTGTCACGCCAGAAATCCTTTGGCCAGGCAAAGACTTTCAAGAGGAATGCCGGATGTGCGGAAAAATCCTTCGCTCAAAATAGATATCCAGTATGTTGGTGACCATGGGCCGGTAAAAATGCCAGAAAAACGGCGTCCGGTTGCCCCAGTTGTAACGGTCATAGAAAAATTTGTGATAAAGGGCGATCCCCATAAATCGGGCAGATTGAAGGTAGATCGGATTGTCACTGAAATCACCGCAGAAATAGTAGTAATTCTTCTCCTGATTCTCCACCACACAAGGAAAGACATCCGGAATGCCTGCATCCATCATCGCCTTTTTCCCTGCCGGATTGGCGTAAATCTTATACTGGCTCACGATCCGATTGGATGGTCCGGAGCTGGTCACATCAAACCAATAGGGATAGGTGATCTCATTGGGCACATCGTAACGGTCCTGCCCGTATGCTGAGGTATAGATCCATGGCACCTCTTCGTCAAGGGTCGATCCTGACTCAAGTACCAAAATTCGTCCGTTCTCATGGACAAACAGGATGCCCGGCCGATGAAAATTCCAAGCGAGGCCGTATTGCGATTGATACAACCGCCGGGCCCAGATCGGGATCTCCGGATTGGCCAATGTATCCAGCGAATCATAAGAGCGACCCACCCAACCGGTCCAGGTAAGGTCCAACAGTTTCTCCGCCTCCTGACGGATTCCGGCAGGTGTCGGACTGGCCCAAAAATTAAACTCGGCAATGAACAATTTTTTACTGCTCTGCAATCGGGTAATCAGTTGAACGTCCTTCTCATTCAACCCGCCATAGATTTTCTGGGAGTGTGCTCCATCCCGTTTGTCCCGATACCATTCATTTGCATAGACACCATAGGTATCGGTGTAATAGACCACATCCACACTATCGGCCGAACGGGCAATCTCTTCATTGGTCATCCGGCTGAAGTCTATGGTCCGGTAGCTGAACCGCGACAGGGGATGGAAACCGGAATAGTCCTTTCCCGGGTCATTGATCCGATGGTCCGCGACAAATTTCTGATGAATCAACACCCAGCTCAACGACTTGTGTTCCGAATAATCCGCGACGGGGACTGTCATGTCATACACCAACACTTTCAACGGGCGATCCCCCGAAAATTTCCAGGCCAGATAACTGAGCAAGGGAATCAGAATCGGTATCCCAATCAACAGGAAGATCAGGTGTACTCTTTTGAACTGGACCTTGTAATTCCGCATGGCACAAAGAGTTGAGTTACTCTAAAGTTAAACATTTTTCAACGCTTTGCTCCACGCAAACCAAAAACCTTCAGGAAGCTTCGTTACCTATCTTTTCCAGCCATCCTTGATCTCCTGATCCCCATAAATTATGTAATCCAGAAACCGGACGATGCAACCCTCGATGGGATTCTCAATTTTCAGTGTGACAGTGTGTTCTCCGGGTGGCAAACCATAAACCCAGGCCATCTCATCTTTCCGGATCTTTCGGTCCACCGGAAGGTCCGTCACCTCATACAATTTCCCGTCCAAATAGGTTCCCACTTTGAAAATATGTTGATCAACCCCTTTGCCGCCCGATTTTTCGATGCGCCCGGTCATCACAAAACCTGTCCCACGGAAGGTAAAACTGTATTGGTTGACCTCCCGTCCGAGATTGAGCAACACATTTTTCCTGTATTGGGGATAGCATCCTTCGAAAGATTTTTCGAACGGAACCTCAACCGGTTGCTGAAACAGAATCTCTGCCCCGGAAGCATTGACCGTTCCTCCCTCCTTTTCAATCACCTGAAGGGCGTGCCTGTATCCCAGCTTGTATAGATCATTCAGGGTAAGCGAGGAATAGGGAACCTTCAACTCTTCCACCCGACGGACCGGATCCCGCCAATAAGCCGGGATGTTGCTGTATCCCATCATGGTTCCCAAAATTCCTCCGGCATTCGCCGGATTGCAATCCGAGTCCAGTCCCACCCTGGTCGATATTTCAAGGGTCCGGGAATAATCCCCGTTCCCATACAGCAATCCCATGACGATATAAGCCGCATTGATCTTCGCATCGATGTCAAATGACTCAAAAACACCATCCGGGCAACCCACTTCCGACGTCCACTTTTTTTGTAAGGCAAACCAGGTGTCACGCCAGTCACTGTTCTTTTCACTCCAGTGGATGGCATCGGAAACACATTGGTAAAATTGGGACTGAGGCGGAATGGATCGGATCGCTTCATGGACGATGGTGCGGATATCCTTGTAAACGAAGGCCAAAGAATAGAGATTGGCGACGAAGACACCGCCATAATAGCCATCGCCATAACAGATCATGTGGCCGATCCTGTCACAGATGGCAGATGCCTTGCGGGGCATTCCGGGGGTCATCAGTCCGGCAAAATCGGCTTCAATCTGGAAATCAATGTCATCTGCGTGCGGATTGTTCTTCCAAAATCCGGAAGCCGGTGGCATCAGTCCGCGCAGAATGTTGTACCGGGCATTCTGATTGGCATGCCACAAAGAGTAACCGGCATGCGCAAATGCGTTGGCATGTGAAGAAGCCGGAGCCTCTATCCCCTCCTTTTCCATGACCTCAACAAAAGTGAGATCCATGTATAGGTCATCATACAATCCCGGGTCCTTCTCAAAGCACTCCCGGATGTACTCGGGTCCCCAGGGGATGGTCTGATAATCCTGGATCATCGAACCAACAAACTTATATTCGGTGGGACCTCCAAAGGTACACCCGATGACCTGTCCGGCCCATCCACCCATGATCTTGTCCCGCAGTTCCGCTTCCGTCAGGCGGATCTTCTCTCCGGAATGATACAGCCGCTCCTTCGAAAAAAGGGAGTGGACTGGCAGCAGCATAAATGAAATCAGGAAACAACAATAGCAAATGGCTTTCATAGTTGATTGGAAAAAAATGCTGACAAAGGAAAAAATGCCTTTCCTCCTGTCACCACGGCAACTTATAAGGCCGTGGTCCCCTGACCGGTAAAAGGCAGCATGAAAAAACCACCTCTTCCTCCCACTGCAAAAATGTAGCAGGAAAAGAGGTGGTTCGTTGACGAACAGGATCGTTCGCTTATTTTACAAAAGGCGCAGAGGCCAGGAAGTCATAGCTCTTCTGAACACTTACGAGTGGTTCAAAATTGTAGCGTTCCACTTCAACAAAGAAGTCCTTGACACCAATCGAATAGGCCGTTTCATAGATCGATTTGAAATCCAGCAGGCCACTCTCGCCGATTTCCTTCTCATCCTTGATGTGGAGCAGTTGGAACCTCTTGGGATATTTCTTCATGTACTCAACAGGTGAACAGCCACCCTTCATCACCCAATAAACATCCATTTCGAAAGTTACCGTCTTCGGATTGGTGTTCTCCAGCATGAAATCGAAGATCACCTTATCATCGATCTTTGTGAATTCGTGGTTGTGGTTATGCCATCCAAACTGCATGCCGGCAGCCTTGGTGAGATCACCCACAGCATTGAAATAATCCATCTGCACCTTCAGTTCATCCAGTTTCTCCGGCCATTTCATTCCGGGTTTGATCATGAATTTCATGCCTGTCTGAACATGATCCTCGATGGCTGTCTTCCACCAATCCATCACCGATGCATGGGTCTCCTTGGTATAAACCGGACCTCCCAGGTGACAGCTGGTCAACTTCATACCCAGATCCTCGACAACTTTCTTGAATTCCAGCGGGGCCATTCCATAGATTTTCCTGTCTCCGTAGGAGGCCGTCTCCAGGGAATACCATCCCATGGCAGCCACTTTCTTCAGGGTGCCCAAGGCATCTTTCCCCATATCATCACGCAGGGAGTAAAGTTGCAAGCCGATCTTTTTCTTTTTGTTACCACCCGGTACAGCAGCCGATAACATATTGGCACCAATCATACTTCCGGCAACTACCAGGGAAGTGGTCTTAAAAAAATCTCTTCTGTTTGTCATAGCAAATCGAACTTTGGGGTTTTGTGTAGAACCGTAAAATTAGCTTTTATTTTCCTGACAAATGCAAAGGCCACCTCCTGAAAAGGAAGCGGCCTTACAAAAAAAACCGTTCAATCTGTCTTTTACTAAACCACGCTATCCATAAGACTGCAAACATTCCGAATTGTTACACTCTTCACCAAAAAAAATAAACATAAAATTAGAAAAAATGACCCCGCACACCCTTGCCAGACCAACCTGCCGGGAACCCTTGAAGGCTGCCTGCTTCGGCTCTGTGAAACCACACCGGACAACCCATGAAGGTTCGGTGCAAAACAGCCATAAAAGTTCGATTGCATCGTCCCCCATTCCTTCCCAAAACGGCCAAAACCAGCAGATGCTACCTGAGCAATGGCCATTTCCAAGGGTAGCAATTGTAACGAACTTAAATTCTGATACTTATTGAAAATATTGAATTTCTTCTTTGATCAACAACCTAAACATTAGGTTGTTATCTTTACATTTTCAATGACACTCAATTTTTAGACTATTAACATGAAAAAATTCTTGAAGTACACAGGAGGCGTCCTCCTGCTATTGGTCCTTCTCTTGATGATCTGGGTGGGGAGAAACCTCCGTGATCAGCATCCCGATTACAAATTGGATCTGAAAATTCTGAACAACTCACCGGCCCCACTCTCTGCCGGATTTGCCGCACTCCCCATCACCCCTGCAGTGCCGGACAGATGGGACGACAAAAACAAGAATGCTGAGTTTGACAAGGGTGAGTCTTATACCGATGGGAACGGAAACGGTAAGTTCGATCAGGTATGGATCGCCGGATTTGGCAACAACAGGCCTGCCAATGGCATCCACGATGATGTCTGGGCCCGCGCCATGGTTCTCGATGACGGAAAAACCAGGCTGGCAGTGGTGGTACTCGACGCCATCGGATTCATGAACAACGATGTCATTGACGTTCGTAACCGCATCCCCAAAGAAGCGGGCATCACCTACGCCATCATCACCTCCACCCATACGCATGAAGGTCCGGATTTACTGGGTCTCTGGGGCCCCAATCCTTTCAATACCGGAGTCAATCCGGAACACATGGAATATGTGAAAAACCAGGCGGCCAAAGCCATTGAACAAGCCGTTAAAAACCTGCGTCCTGCCAGGCTTTCGGTCGCACAGGACCTCGAAGGGGCCAAACCACTCGTCATCGATACGCGCAAACCCGAATATTTCGATTCAGGTCTGCGGATGATCCAGGCCATCGACAAGGAAAACGGAAAGACCCTTGGTACATTGATCGCTTTTGGTGATCATCCGGAGACCTTGTGGAGCGACAACTTGCTCGTTTCATCCGACTTTCCCCACTATGTCAGGGAAGGCATCGAAAAGGGGGTCTTCAAGAGGGATAGCCTCGTGAAAGCTGGAGTCGGCGGAGTGGCAGTCTACATGAGTGCATGTGTGGGCGGGCTCATGACCACCCATCCACGCCTGACGGTCAAGGATCCTTTCACCGGCGAGGAATTCAAGGCACCTACCTTCGAAAAAGCCGCGGCCCAAGGCAAAACCATGGCTTGGCTGGCCCTTAAGGCCATGGACAAACCCGAAGCAGTGATCGACTCAGCCGCCATCTCAGTGATCGCCCGAACCATTCCAATCAAATTGGATAACAACATGTTCGCACTGGCGGCTGCAACAAAACTGATGAACAGGGGTACCATGGGCTGGATGAAGATGAAATCAGAAGTAGCCGTAGCCAAAATTGGTCCGATCTCCATCGTCACCATTCCTGGAGAACTCTATCCCGAAATCCTCAACGGAACCATTGAGGCTCCGGTAGGCCAGGATTTTGCCATCGCTCCGGTAGAAGTGCCCTGCATCAGGGATCTGATGCCCGGTAAATACAAATTCATGTTTGGATTGGCCAACGATGAAATCGGCTACATCATCCCCAAAAGTCAGTGGGATGCTAAACCACCGTTTACCTACGGCAAGGATGGAGCTCCCTATGGTGAGGTCAACTCCATGGGACCTGAGACAGCCCCCGACATTCACAAAAACATCAAAGCCCTGCTGGAAGAACTCCGGTAAACGGATCCACACACAAACGAATGCATCAATTGGAGAAAAACACCTGCTCCAGTTGATGCATTTGTTTTACCACCACTTCGGCTCCCTCCTGACTCAGCAATCCATCAGCCAGAATGCCGGTATTAAAACCGATGGTGCGAATTCCCGCAGCCCGTGCCGATTGTACACCCAGCGGTGCATTTTCGATCACCACCACCTCCTCCCGGCGGTGCCCTGATTTCTCAAGGGCTTTCAGGTAAGGTTCCGGATGGGGCTTCCCAATCTTCACATCCTTGGCCGAAATGATCCGGTTCTTCTCTACCAACCCTGGGAAATCAAGGCAGAGACCTTCCAGCAAAAGCTCCTGGGCCGATCCGGTGACTACCCAGATGGCGATTCCTTGCTGATCCAGCCGCCTCATAAAATCCACCATCCCAACAAAAGGCCTGGCCGCGGGAAGTGCCTCAAAATATTGACTCTTCCGACGATATACCTCCGACAGCTCTTCCGGATTAGCCTCCCTTCCCAATTGTTCCAGAAAGACCATCTGAACCGTAGAGGAACCGGTTCGACCCTCATTCAAATAGACCTTTTCGTGGGGAAAATCCAATCCCAAAGAGGCAAAAGCCTGATTCCAGGCAATCGCATTGTTCCCCATGGAGTCATAAAGGACCCCATCCATATCAAAAAAAACGGCTTTGAGTGATTCAAAGCCATTTCGTAATTCATTCGCTTTCATTGGCTCCATCTGCTTTGCATATCCGGAACATCAGAAGTTTACACCCCCATCCGGAGTCACCGCAAAGATAATGGATCCAACCGCTTTCAGAAACCTTCCGGAAAGCATTCGCAAGGCATCCCGCTTCTCAAAAATCACATCCTGGAGGAGAACAGGTCCAGAAGGGGAGTTACCCGCTTTTTGTCCGAAAAACCACTAACCCCGATCAGGTGATTACCCTTCCACCGAAGCAAAACGGTTCCGTTGAAAGGATCCTTCAGCAAAAAGTCTCCTTCCGCAGGCTTCTTGATTTTGGCTTCTGCATAGTCGATGTACTTCTGCACCATCTGCGCGATTTCTCCTTTTTCGGCACGTTCCATTACAAACAGGGTGACCTCTTCTCCGCTCACATTGTATTTGGCCCTAACAGCCGATCCAAGAAAACCCAGGCCCATGAATTCAGTGGGTATGTACTGACAACTGTTGGCTACTTGCCCATCCTTTGGGAACATGCCAACAAGGGTCGGATAGAGCGGCTTGGCACAGAGTTTGGGAGCCATCTCGGCAGCAATCCCTTGAAGAGAAAAACCCGGGAGCTTATCCAGACCGGTACCATTCATCTTCACATAATACCTGCCGGCAACAAAGTTAAAAGTGGTGGCATCTCCGTATCCCTCCAGCCCGACAGCAACAACAGAAGCCTTTGCCGACTTCTCAATGCTGTAAATGCCGTATGCGTGAAGGTCGTCCGCATGGTCGTAAACTTCAATGGTCACCTCGGCACCCTTGTTGCTCCAACTGGCAACATAAAGTTTCTCAAACCCATAGGTAAGATAAAACTCCGAGGCGCCATCAATGTGTTCGAATAAATTTTCCTTGTTGAACTCCTGAAGGGCACCATCATGCTTCCAACCTGCCATTTCCGGGAATGTAGGCATCTGGGCCTTTACCAGACAGCCAACCAACATCAGGCAAACTACAAGAATGTGCTTCATACAAGATAATTGGTAGAAACTAACTGAATACCTGCAATGTCGGTTATCCGCTCCTGCACATTTAACCCTTTGGGACACTTCACCGTACAACCCGGGCAGCCTTCACAGGGATTGGCAGAAACATTCAGCTTGACAACAGTAGAATAGGCTTTCGCCGGATAGGCATAGCCATAGTTGTACATATAGGAACGCATCAGATCCGGTATGGGAAGATCCTTGGGACATTGTCCTGAACAGGAGAGACATCCGTGACAATAAAGCCCTGTCTCATTCATAGCCAATTGCAAATCCATCCTTTCCGTGTCATCCATCTTGTGGTCCTTGGCAACTTTCCAGTTGTCCTTCAGCATTTCAAAATTGGTGATCCCGGGGATGCAGGTATGAATCAAGGGATTGGAAAGCGCCCATTTCAAGGCTGCCCGGCAATTGACAGGCTTTTTGCGTTCCTTGTCCAGAAAACCTCCGGCCATGTTCTTCATCCCGACAATTCCCAATCCCGCATCATTGGCTCTTTGCAACGCCTTGTGAAACTCTGCATCATCCTTCATCCTGAAATTGTAGGAAGTCAGGACCACGTCATACAATTTGCTGTCGACTGCAGCATTCAATACCTCAGCCATGTTGGAGTGCGTGGAGCAACCAACAAAACGGGCTTTTCCACTCTCCTTGGCCTTTCTGAGGGCTTCCGTATACCGGGGATCCAAAGTATAGGCACGATCATTTGCCACATGCAGATAAAGAATGTCAACATAACTCATCTGCAACCGCTTCAGACTCTCATCAAAATTTGCAAGAAACTGCTCCGTTGACAATCCCTCTTTCGGTGGATGGATCTTGGTAGAGATGATGACCTGATTCCTGGGAATATCCTTGAAAAATTGTCCAACCATCTCCTCATTCCGCCCATCCTGATAGCCGCTGGCCGTATCGAAATGTCTGACACCCAACTCATAGGCAGCCTTAAGGATGGCCGGATTATCTGCACGCATCACCCCCATGCTGACGATTGGGACTTCAATGCCCGTATTCCCCAACGTACGGTAGATGATCTTTTTTTTCTTTTTCTCTTTTTTCTGCTTCTTCTTCTTTTCTACAGGGGCCGCCTGCAGGGATTGTGCAGCAAAGGCTGCTGTCGCCGTAGCTCCCATAAAAAGGAAGTTGCGTCTGTTAAGGATGGGTCTTGACATATGCTTCTGTTTAGTGAGTATCCCAGGGTGATTTGAACCGATAATGCATCCGAAAATTAATAAAAAAAACAATGACACCAAGAGGGTATGGGAGCCGCAAACCATAGCTGCTCTACCTTTCCGATTTATTTGTAACTTTGCTGGGTTGGTCTGATAGCAAGGATCCAACCCATATTTCATCTTCCGGTATTCCATCCGGACCATAAATTAGGCAGACACCATGCAGCAGCATTTCGATGTCATCATTGTAGGCGCAGGACCGGCAGGCATCTTCACGGCCTACGAGATCATTCGCAACAACAAAAATATCAGCATCTTGATGCTGGAAAAAGGAAGGGATATCTACAAACGGAAATGTCCAAAGCATACCAATGGGGGTACCTGCGTCAATTGCAAACCTTGCTCCATCACCACTGGATGGGCCGGTGCCGGTGCCTTCTCCGATGGCAAGTTGTCCCTTTCCCATGAGGTGGGTGGTACGCTTCCTGATTACATCGGCGTGGAAAAAACAAGGGAACTGATCCAGTATACCGACCAAATCTACCTGCAGTTCGGAGCCGACAGCGATGTGCATGGTCGGGATGAGACGCCGGCCATGAAGGAGATCCGGAGAAAATCGATAGAAGCCAACCTGAAATTGGTTCAGTGTCCGGTCCGACACCTCGGAACGGAAAAGACACAAGAACTTTACCGCGCCCTTTACGAACATCTGAAAAATAACGGGGTGGAAGTCCGATTCAATACCCCGGTAATTGACCTGATCCTCGAAAATGATCAAATCAGTGGCGTCCGGACAAAGGATCAAACCTTTCCTGCGAAAATCGTTGTCGTGGCCATCGGCCGTGAAGGTTCAGACTGGCTAATGCGCCAGTGCGATAGCCATAAAATACCCACAGAGGTGGGCATTGTCGACATCGGTGTCAGGGTTGAATGCAGGAATGAGATCATGCAGGAGATCAATGAAAATTTCTATGAAGCCAAACTGATTCATTATACCCGTACCTTCGATGACAAGGTGAGAACTTTCTGCTCCAATCCGGGAGGATTTGTCTCATCAGAATATTACGACAACAATCTGGCCGTTGTCAACGGGCACAGCTACAAAGATCTGAAAAGCGAAAACACCAACTTCGCCTTGCTGGTCTCCCAGAAATTCACCGAACCCTTCAATGCCCCCATTGAATATGGTCGTCACATTGCACGACTGGCCAACATGCTTACCAGAAACAAGATTCTGGTTCAACGCTTCGGGGACCTCGTCAGGGGCCGAAGAACCACCTCTGAAAGACTCTACCGAAACAACATCCTCCCGACGCTGAAGGATGCCGTTCCAGGTGACCTCAGCCTGGTCCTTCCCCACCGTATCCTCTTCGATATCGTGGAGATGATCAAATCACTCGACAAGGTGACGCCTGGCCTCGCCAGTGATGAAACCCTGTTGTATGGTGTCGAGGTAAAATTCTATTCCAACATCGTAAAAGTGGGCCCAGACTTTCAAAGTTCCAGCGTGAAGAATCTCTATTTCGGAGGAGATGGCGCCGGAATTACCCGCGGACTGATGCAGGCTTCCGTCAATGGAGTCCTGATCGGCCGCGCCGTTACCGCCTCCTTTTCGCATCAATTGAAATAACATGAAGCAAGACATACGAAAACTGATCAGTGAAAGGATCCTCGTCCTGGATGGTGCGATGGGTACCATGATCCAGCAATACAAACTGACAGAAGCCGATTTTCGCGGGGATCGCTTCCTCAACTGGCCTACCCCCCTCAAAGGCGACAACGATCTGCTAACCCTGACCAAACCCGAAGTGATTCGTGAAATTCATGAAGCATTTCTGGAGGCCGGAGCCGATATCCTGGAAACCAACACCTTCAATGCTACCTCCATTTCGCAGGCCGATTATGGAATGGAATCTTATGTGAAGGAGATGAACACCCGCGCGGCTTTACTGGCTGCTGAGGCTGCTTCCAGATACTCCACACCGGAAAAACCCCGATTCGTAGCCGGCTCCATCGGGCCTACGAACAAGACCTGCTCCATGTCACCCAATGTCAACGATCCGGGATTCCGGGCACTCTCCTTCGAAGCGCTCAAGATTGCATACATGGAACAGATGGAAGGACTGCTGGAAGGCGGGGTGGATCTCTTCCTGGTGGAAACCATCTTCGATACCCTGAATGCAAAGGCCGCACTGGTGGCCCTTCACGAAGTCGGCAAGAAACAGGGTCGCCAACTACCGGTCATGATCTCCGGAACCATCACCGACAAAAGCGGTCGGACCCTCTCCGGACAGACCATCGAAGCTTTCCTCAACTCCGTTTCCCACATCGACCTGCTATCCATCGGACTCAACTGCAGCTTTGGGACGAAGGACATGCAACCCTATGTGGAAGAACTCAGCAGAAAAGCCCCCTTCCCGATCAGCATGTACCCCAACGCAGGTTTGCCCAACCAATTTGGTGAGTATGATGAAACCCCCGAGATGATGCGCGATCAGGTGGCCAGACTTACCTCCGGCAGTACCGTCAACATCATTGGCGGATGCTGCGGAACGACTCCTGCCCACATCCGGGAACTGGTTCATCTGGCCGCCCAGGCGAAACCACATCAATGTCCTCCGCAGGAAAAGGCCACCCGGCTTAGCGGACTCGAACCGCTTACCATCAGCCATCTTTCAAACTTTGTCAACATAGGCGAGCGCTGCAATGTAGCCGGCTCCATCAAATTTGCCAGGCAAATTAGGGAAGGCAAATACGAAGAGGCACTCTCCGTAGCCCGGGAAATGGTCGAGGGAGGAGCCCAAATCATCGATGTCAACATGGACGATGCCATGCTGGATGCCAAAAAAGAGATGGTGCGCTTCCTCCATCTGCTTGCCTCCGAACCCGATATATCAAGGCTTCCCATCATGATAGACTCCTCCAAATGGGAGGTGATCGAAGCCGGCTTGCAATGCGTCCAGGGCAAATCCATTGTCAACTCCATCAGCCTAAAAGAGGGAGAAACGCAATTCCTCTTCCAGGCTTCGAGAATCCGGGAATATGGCGCAGCTGTCGTAGTCATGGCATTCGACGAGGAGGGACAGGCAACGACACTCGAAAGAAGAATCGCCATCTGCCAAAGAGCCTACCAACTGCTGACAACGAAGGTGGGATTTCCTCCGGAAGACATCATCTTCGATCCCAACATCCTAACCATTGGAACTGGGCTCGAAGAACACAACAACTATGCAATCGATTTCTTCAAAACAACGGAATGGATCAAACAAAACCTGCCCCACGCCAAAGTGAGCGGCGGCATCTCCAATGTCTCCTTCTCCTTCAGGGGAAATAACCTGCTCAGGGAGGCCATACACTCCGTCTTTCTCTTTCATGCCATCAAGTCAGGCCTCGATATGGGAATCGTCAACCCCGGTATGTTGCAGATCTATGACGACATTCCGGCCGACCTCCTCGAAAAAGTGGAAGACCTTGTACTCAACCGGAGACCGGATGCCACCGAGAGATTGCTCACCTTCGCCGAAAACCTCACGGCGACCACCGGGAAACAGGAAAAAGCAGACAGCTGGCGTCAACTGCCCGTCAATGAACGGATTGAATACGCAATGGTAAAAGGATTGGCCGATTTTATTGAAGCCGATGTGGAAGAACTGTTGCCCTCCTTTTCCTCTCCCCTGAGCATCATCGAGGGTCCACTCATGGATGGAATGAGCAAGGTCGGTGACCTGTTTGGTTCCGGCAAAATGTTCCTCCCCCAGGTGATCAAATCCGCAAGAGTGATGAAAAAAGCGGTAGCTTGGCTGCAACCCCTCATCGAGGAGGAGAAGAAAAATCTCCCAAGCGGATCGGTTAGCAGAAAGAAAATCCTGCTGGCAACCGTAAAGGGAGATGTTCACGACATCGGGAAAAACATTGTGGGAGTGGTCCTTGCCTGCAACAACTACGAGGTCCTCGACCTGGGTGTCATGGTGCCTTGCGAGACCATCCTGGAAACCGCAGAACGAGAACAAGTCGATATCATCGGACTCAGCGGACTCATTACCCCATCCCTGGAGGAAATGGTCCATGTGGCTAGCGAAATGCAAAAAAAGAAGATGACCCTCCCTTTGCTGATTGGCGGAGCAACCACTTCCAAAATCCATACGGCTGTCAAAATCGCACCCGAATATGATCAGGTAACGCTCTATGTCAAGGATGCCTCCCGATCCGTCCAGGTAGTGGCCGATCTGCTGTCCGGTTCCAAGGAATACAAGGAGGCCATATCCCGCGAGTACGCCGATATTCAACTGGCGCACCAATCCAAAACAGGGAAGGAATACTTTACCCTGGAAGAGGCCAGGGATAAGAAATTCAGACCCTCCTTCCAGGCAGATACCCTGTCCCAACCCAACTTTACCGGAGTGAAATATTACCTGGATTATCCACTGGCTGAACTGCGGGAGTACATCGACTGGACCTTCTTCTTCCATGTGTGGGAAATCAAAGGCCGATATCCTGCGATCCTGAATGACCCTGAAAAAGGCGAGATCGCCCGCCAACTCATGACAGAAGCCAACGAGATGCTGGATCAGATAATCGACGGACAATGGATCCGCGCCAACGGAGCAGTCGGCATCTGGCCAGCCAATTCAGATGGTGACGATGTGCTGCTCTTTGCAGATGAAAAGAGAGAACATCCCCTGGCAACCTTCTACCAACTCCGTCAGCAGGAAAAGAAAACCAACGGAGCAGCCCAACTTTGCCTTAGCGATTTCATTGCCCCCGTCTCTTCTGGTCTGAACGACCATTGTGGTGCCTTTGCCGTTACCGCTGGGATCGGAGTCGCCGAAAAGATCGCAGCTTTCAGGGCTGAACACAACGATTACAAGGCAATCATGCTGGAAGCGCTTGCCGACCGACTGGCAGAAGCCTTTGCCGAACGATTGCACGAATTGGTCAGGAAGGAACTTTGGGGATACAGCAAATACGAACAACTTTCCAAAGAAGAGCTTTTTGCCTGCAAATACAGGGGCATAAGGCCAGCCCCCGGCTATCCGGCATGCCCGGAACATGCAGAAAAAGCAACACTTTTCAATTTGCTGGATGCTACACACAACATTGGGATCTCGTTGACTGAACACTATTCCATGTTCCCCAATGCATCGGTTTGCGGAATCTATTTCGCCCATCCCGATGCACGCTACTTCGGCGTAGAAAAGGTTGGCAAAGACCAGGTGGTAGACTATGCCCAAAGAAAAGGAGTTCCGGTTGATTTTGTCGAGAAGTTCATCCCGTCCAACCTGAATTATACACCGACAAGAAAGAACTGAAGATCAGATGATCTCTCTGTACGAAGTTGTCTGCCAGCAATAGACAGACTTGCTGCGGTTTGCTTGCCCCACCTGTCTTGCGGAAGAGATCCGATGGCACCGGTGCGATACCAAACCGTTCAAATGAACTCAGACAAATCCTCCCTTACACTGCGATGGAACGCCCGTAAGCGGGGAAATAAATGCTTTCTCGTCACCAAAGGAGCAGCATTGGATTTTCCCTGGACTGGAGCCGGACCTATGACCCCATCCGAATTGGCTCCGTCGTATTGAAAAATTACCTCTTCAACCCATCGCTTTCACCCCCAACGACCGTGGCGAATTCCATGGTGACGCTCTATTTCCCTCCCATGGCACAGGATTTTCAGAATTTTCCATCGTGTCCATAAACTGTCCATGGCACTGCGACAAAATTGGGGTAACCTTTTGTCATTTTGGAGTATTTATTTGTAAACCAACAGGATAATCGCTAATCCATTCCAATTCAGTGGGGAAGGGGATCCGTTGAAAAACTGAATGTTCGACCCAAAATCATGCGACAATGATCAGATGGATGTTTCTCTTTGGCCTCATTTTGGTTATCAGCCAAACAGGTAGAGTTTCGGAAACCCCGCCTGCCCCTCTTACCGATGGAATCCGGTTCAATGGGGCCTTTGCCTGGACCTCAACCAATCCAGGCCAGTCTGTCCTTCGTCTCCGCTCCATCAGCCCGGACCTTCTCGGTATACCAGAGTCATCCGTTGGGCAAGATGCCCTTCCAAGCGTCCACGACGTCCGGACCATGCCCATGTTGGCTACTCCCAAATCCCATGTCACCCAGGAAGAAAGAAAGGCAGCCATCCCCTTTCAGGAACGATCTTCAGGAAAAAATTACATGAAAATAGATGCTGATCGATTGCAGCAGATCCCCTCATCTGCCTGGGGATGTGTCTGTGCATGGATTGAAAAGATTCAAGCTTACCTAAACCAAATATGCGAACATAGCTGCTTTACTTAACCTATGAAGGATGATGCCTTCCTTTCACAGACCCTTGTGCGTCATCCTTCCCTCTCCATCCTCAGGTAACCTTGAAAAACCGCACCGGTGGCTGAAACAAAACCCAATTCCATCTTTCAGATCACTGGTGCGGTTCCATTTTACCCAACTCCAACCCACGCCCAATTTCTCCTACCTAATCACGGAATGCCCCGGTGTGCACCTCCGCACAAACCGATTGATTTTGGATCAACCATCTCAATTTTCTCCTCCGGAACATGAAAAATTTGCGCAGAAAGGCTAAAACAAGGCCAAAATGGGGCCAAAATGGGGCCAATTGGCAGATCCGTACGAAAATTGTATATTTGGCCCACGAAAGAATGTTCCTTATTTATGGATCAAATGAAGAACAGCTATAACATTACGGATGATGTCAGCCTCACGGGATTTCGCTTCTTTCAATCTTTGAATGAAGATGAAATGCGCAGCCTTAACAATGAAAAAGTGTGCATGACCTACAAAAAGGGAAGCATACTTTACAAAGAGGGAAGCCGGCTGACGGGTTTTTACTGCATCACGCAGGGGATCGTCAAGATTTATAAGACGGGTAACGATGGAAAAGAGCAGATCATCCGATTTGCCAAAAAAGGAGACATCATTGCTTACCGCTCCCTCCTAAGCCAGGAATCGGCGTGTACCTCCGCAAAAACCATTGAAGAAGCCACCTTGTGCCACATTCCCTATAAAACGTTGCTGAGCCTGATTGAGCGGAATTGGAAGTTCTCCCTGGCCATGCTGAAAATTGTCTGCGCCGAGCTGAAGGAAGCCAATGATTACATCACCGACATCGCACAAAAAACGGTACGGGAAAGATTGGCTGAGGTTCTCTTGCTCCTGAAACAAGAATTCGATCTGGATGCCGAAAAAGCACTCCAGATTTCTCTCACACGCGAAGAATTGGCCAACATGGTGGGAACCGCAACCGAATCCATCATCCGGCTTCTGTCTGAATTCAAACAGGATAAACTGATTGATCTTCAGGGAAGAAAGATCAAGATCCTCAACATCCAGGCGCTGACGAAAGTAGCCAACTTATCCAAATATTAAACATCAGCCACTGATCCATCGCTCGGGATCCTGTTTGGCATTTTCATACCAGAGCTGAAACTTCAGAACCGTTCTGTTGTCATCCTCTTTGTCTGTGAAAACCACACCCAATTCCTGTTTGGTATCCACTTTCTGCCCCACCTGTACATTGACAGAAGCCAGGTTGGAATAGACCGTCAAATAACTTCCATGTCGAAGGATAATGGCCATATTTCCTCCGGGGATCGCCAATATCTTGGTAACCTCTCCTTTGAAAACGGCCCGCGCCTTCGAACCCGCCTGTGTGGTGATATCGATACCCGAATTTCGCTTGATCACGCGCTTCAACACCAGGTCGGGATGTTCCCCAAAATGATCTGTGATGATACCCCGGGCCACTGGCCATGGCAACTTACCCTTGTTCTGCGAGAAATCATCCGATAAAATCTTCATCTCCGGTGTTACCTTGGCCCCGGTATTCTTGGCATTTTTTGCCGCTCTCCGTTTGATCTCCTCCGCTATGCTCTTTTCAATTTCCTGCTCTAGCTTCTGGGCAATTCGTTGCTGACTCTCCAGCTTCTTGCGCAAATCTTTCTCCTTTTTCTGCAACGAATCGTAATACTCTTTTTGCTCAGCTTTCTGCTTTTCATAGAGTTCAGACTGACTCATCTTCACCGTCAGCAGCTGCTTCTTATCACTCTTGCGCGAATTCAGCTCATCAACCAACTGAGACAGTTTGGCTTGGAGCGATTTGATCTCTTCAACCTGTGTGCGACGATAATCCGAATATTGCCGGAGATAAGCAAAACGTTTGTAGGCTTGATTAAAGTCATCCGAAGAGAGCAAGAACAACATTTGATCCGTTTGATTCTGGTTCCTGCGGGCGTAACGGATCATGGCCGCATATCTGCCTTTGATCCGTTCGAGATCAGCGGAGAGGGAATCCAAATTCCTTGAACTCTTCAGAATGGTAGAATCCAAATATCCCAACTCATTGTTGATGTTGGTGATGAGATTGGCCTGAAGCTTAATCTTCTTGTCAAGCATCGAAAGCCTGTTGATGGAACTCTTGGAATTCTGATCCGTCTCTTTCAACAAATGGTTGATGTACTCAATCTCCTGAGTCGTTTTCTCTTTCTGCTTTCTTAAATCATTGATCGATTGGCCAACAGAGGTATGTGCCAACCATAGCAAAAAGAAACCCATCATCCAGTTACGCATGGCCAAAATCATTTCACTCCTTTCCGGTTTTTTCCAATGTCTCTCTTCTGTATTTCGACGGGATGGAGAATCCAAATTCAGTCTCATCATTCACCGATACCTTCGACAACTCCACTTCCAGCTTCAACCGCTCTTTCCCGGTGAGGGTGGCGACAATATTGCCCGGAAACCAACCATTGGCTAGCGGTTTGAACTCCGAAAAATCGATGGTCACGATCCTTCCCGAATCAATATCACTGTACACCAATCGCCTGACGACAAAGATATCCGGATCTACAAAAATATCCTGCTTCACCAGGTGATCTTCTTCCTTTCGTTGTTTGAACCTTTCATACTTCCCTTCATTGTTGAGAAATCGTTTGAATTTCCTCTCCCGTAACGAAGAAATCTTGTACATATTCTCGGCAACCGAAACCACGTAATCCTTAAATTGATTCTCTTTCTGATCGATCTTGATCGATTGCAGATGATTGCTTAGGATCGCCTGTATGCTTTGAAATTCGAGGTCATAACCAATAAATTCACCCAATCTGGCAATCGATTCAGACATAACAAATTTGTCTATGTAATAAACCAACCGAAATGAATCAGGATCCACTTCCATCTTGCCAACAGGAAACGACAACTTCTGTGCCGATAGCTGTATGATGCTATCCTTTTTAATCTTGTACAATCCCCTGACAGAGGAGGTCTTCCCATTGTTGTCGATCGACAAATTGACTTTCTTTACAGACAACGTGTTAAATTGCAGTTCATTGTCCAGAACCTGACGTACAATTTTTTTTACACTCATCGGACGCAGTTTCTTCTCAATGACCACCTTCTCGGTATGCTTGCATCCGGAAAGGAACAGCATCAAAAGAAACAACCCAAAGATCCCTAACCTCTTGTTCATGTCAATACAATCTCCTAATATTTTATCCCTTCACACCTTCCCTGGCAGACTGCCCATTCATTGGACCTCCTCAGATTCTATGTAAACCACCTTCCTGATCTTCTCCGGAAGAACTTTGGAGGGATTACCCATCTTAAGGGATTGGTTCCACTGCTCAACGGCCTTCTCCTTTTCATTGAGGAAAAACAGAATGTCGCCATAATGTTCCAACAATACAGGATTCTGCTCCTGATTGTTGGTTAGGGCAGATTCCATATAAAACTTTGCCAGCTTGAAATCCTTTTTCTTAAACAACACCCAGGCATAGGTATCCAAATACGTAGCATTGTTTGCATTATTCTGCACCACAGCACTGCTAAGCTTCTCTGCCACATCCAATTTGGTATTCCTTACAGAAAGGTAATAGGCATAATTGTTCATAGCCAGCCAATTTTTGGGGTCCATCTGGACCACCTTGTCAAACCAGCTGAAGGCTTCATCATATTTCTTAAGCTTGTAAAAAGCCTCCGCCCTGTAGGTATAAATCTGAGACATGGCCTGGGGATTGTTGACAATGTTTACCTCCGCTGAATCCAGCACAGAAAACACCTCCTGGTAGCGATCCATCTGAAGTAAGGCCACGGCATCCAAAATGTAAATGAGCGGTTGTTCAGGAAAATACTTTACCGCCTCCTTGCTATCCTCCGAAAGTGCCTTCCAGTCTGTCAGATCATTGTCCAGATACATCAGCCGTTCCCAATAGGGATAATTGCCTTTGTTCAACTCAACAGCCAGTTTTAACTGCTCCCGGGCTTCGCGATTCTGCTTTTTGGAAATGAAATATTCTGCATACAAAGCCCGAGGCCGCTCATCATCCGTATGCCTTTCCAGGAGTATGTGAATGAGCGAATTCTGTTGGTCATCACTCAACTTATGATCTTCCGTCTGAGCAAGAAACAGATACATTTGAATCTTCGTCTCCAGCTCAATGTCGGGATTTTCGAAGCCCATCTTCAGTTCCTGGAAAGCCTTATCATATTCGCCCTTCATCCGGTAATAGTTGGTAAGGGAAAAATGAACGAACCCATCATGGGGCTTCAACTCCAACACCTTGTTAAATTGGACAATGGCCTTATCCAAGGTGCTGTCTGAAAGGTACATATCTCCCAACATACCATAATACCTCGGATTCCCGGGAGCTTGATGGATCAAGTTTTCCAATTCATGATATGCCTCCGGCTTTTTCCCCATTTTCAGAAAAATCGCCTGCTTACCCAAGGCTGTTTGTTCGCTGACTCCCGACTTCTTCTCCACATCATTGTAGGCAGAAAGGGCATCCATCGGTTTGCCAGCCATGTTCAGCATTTCAGCCCGAAAAATGGGATAGTCGTTGTTGTCCGGCTCGATGGTGGAAAGAACGGCAAAAGTACCCGCTGCCTTCTCATACAACTTATTTTGCTGATAGATCTTGGCCAACAGGAGTTGATAATATTTATTGTCCGGACTTATCGAAACAGCCTTTTCGAGCATCATCATGGCGCTTTGAAAATCACCCTTGGCCAAATGAATGTTGGCTATCTCATAGAGCGAGGAAGAGGAGTAGGGATCCATTTCCAAACATCTGGAGAATATTTTGATCGCCTCATCCACATTCCCAAGCGTCCGCTGCTTGACACCCTCTACAAACAGATACTGAAAGGTCTGTCGCTGATCTTCATTCAACAAGGACATACTGTTACTCTCTTCGCCAATCACCCTTTTTTCCTGAACAGGCAACTGTTTCGCAACTTTACAGGAGAAGAGGGATAGGCTGATGGGCAGCAGTACCCGGATGAAAATGGATTTTATCTTCATTTTGTTTCTTTTACCTTAAAAAATCAATGCCTGCCGGTATGACCAAAACCACCATCTCCACGCTCTGACTCCTCCAATGAATCTGTCTCCTCCCATGAGATTCGTGCATAACTTGCAATGACCATTTGGGCAATTCGCTCAGCAGGATTGACAACAAAACTTTCAGCCGATAAATTGACGAGAATGATTTTGATTTCTCCACGGTAATCCGCATCAATGGTCCCGGGTGAATTCAGAACCGTCACACCTTTGGAGATCGCCAGTCCACTGCGAGGCCGGACCTGTGCCTCATAACCTTCAGGAAGCTGGATATACAAACCCGTTGGAATCAATGCCCTTCCCAGAGGTTCAATTACGACTGGTGCCGCCAGATCAGCCCGAAGATCCATTCCGGCAGAATGAAGGGTACTGTATTCCGGCAAGTTATTCTTTGATTTATTGACTATCCTTACTTTCATTTTTGACTATTTTGAAAACGATCTTGTGCTATGATTTGGCTGCATTGACCAACCGGCAATCATCCTTCCACCGGACCGATGATGAATCGGCTAAGATAAGAAATATTCACCCTTTCAATCTATCCGCGATCCGCTTCGGCACCAATCTGATCAAATCAGATCGCTCATTTCTCCAGATGAAAAACAGAAAAACAGAAAACAAGAGGGTTCTGAATCCCAAGGTATACAAAAGACGATCCATCTTGACCAAAAGAATGATTACATAAAGTGCGATGGCCACCAAAAAATAGAGACCCAACTTCTTTAGTTCGTAAGGTACCGGAAAGTATTTCTGTCCATAATAGTAGGAGACAAGCGTCATGACAAGCGTGGAAACAAAAAAGCCGTAGGCCGATGCCAGATAACCCAGGTGAGGTATAAAGATTACATTGATCACCAGGGTGATGACAGAGCCTATAATGGAGAACAAGGCGCCATATCTCGTTTGATCGGTTAGCTTGTACCAAAGCGACTGCGTATAGAATATTCCCAAAAACAGATTGCCCATCAACAACCAGGGAACAACCGATAACCCTTCGTGGTATCCTGAATGGGTTGATCCAATGAAGAATTTCAATACATCGATGTAACATTCAACACCCAAGAATATCAGCAATCCAAAAATGACGAAATAATTCATGATCACACTGTAAACCTTCTTGGATGCCTCGTTCTTGTAATGCGAAAAGAGAAACGGCTCAAAAGAAAATCGAAACGCCTGTATAAATAAGGTCATCAATATGGCCAATTTGCCACTCGCCGCATAGACCCCCAACTCATATTTCGGATCCTTGCCACCTGTAATCAATTCCGGTATCAAAATCTTATCGATGTTGAGGATAACCATTCCGGTTATTCCGACGATCAGGATGGGCCAACCATAATGCAGCATTTCCTTCAATAAGGACCCGTCAAATTTTAGATTTCTGTAAGACAAATCCGGAATAAACAATACCATGGTAACCACAGAAGCAATCAGATAGGAAAGAAAAACATAGCCTATGCCTATCTCGGGAGAATAGAAATAACGGAGGAAGGACTGGGGATGAGCAGCCAATACCCTTGGACACAACAAAATCCAGAACAGATTGAGCAAGATGTTGACGCCAATGTTAACCAACTTGAAGAAGGCAAACTTAATGGGACGTTCCTGTAAGCGCAAACGCCCAAAGGGAATGGCAGAGAGTGCATCCAGGGCCACAGTCAATCCCATCCAAACCACATATTCAGGATGGTCTGACAATTCAACCCATCCTGCCAATCGTTTCGAAAAGAGGAGAACAAGCAAAACAAATGCCGAGGAGGTAAGGGCTATCGATCCCAAAGCCGTTCCAAAGACAAGATTGGGTTTGCTATGCCTGCTGGCATAACGGAAATAGGAAGTCTCCATTCCATAAGTGAGAAAAACCTGAAGGATGGAAACGTACGCCAGCAAATTGCTCATAATTCCGAACTTATCCGGAACAAATGTCCAGGCATAAATGGGTGTGAGCAAATAATTCAAGAATCGCCCGACAATGCTCGACATACCATAGATCATGGTATCTCCTGCCAATTTCTTTAATGCACTCAAGTCAGGATGGTTTTAACGTTGTTTGCAAAGATAAGGAAGATTAAGATATGGCTGTGATTTATACCATCTTTAGACACAACTCTGCTGAGAGATTCTCTTCTCTGAGGATGTTGGTGATTTTGAAATAAGTATTCTATTTTTGACTAAAATTTTCATCTGTATGAACAGATACAATGGACTTCTTTCAGCAACACTATTCTTGTTGCTCATTTTTACAAACTGTGGGGAATCAAAATCTCATTCCAGAAATCCCGTCACTGCCATACAACTGGAATCCAATGGAAAAAGCATCACATGGGGTGAGGAGATCAAGGTGAATCTGGAGACGAAACTCAGGGATGGAAACCTTGATAAAATTTTTGTTTTTGTGGACGGAATCCAAGTGCTTGATTCTAAAAATCTCACCAATTCCTTTACCTACAAAAGTTCTGATTATGGAGTGGGCAAACATCTGATTAAGGTCAAAGCCGTCAAGGATGATGGAAGCATTGGTGAAAATTATAAGGAAATTCAGGTTAATTCTAATGTAGTTCCCATCAAGTATACCTACAAAATTATCACAACCTTTCCACACAATCCTGATCATTTTACACAAGGTTTGGAATTTCATGATTCCAAACTTTATGAAGGTACCGGACAAGAAGGCAGCTCTGCACTGTATCAGATCAATTTGCAAAATGGAAAAGAAATTCGAAGTTATAAACTTGACGATCAATTTTTTGGAGAAGGAATCACAATTCTTGACGGAAAAATTTATCAACTTACCTATAAACACCGAATCGGTTTTGTCTACGATCTGAATACCTTCAAACCACTCAAAAGATGGGCATTTTCATCGCAGGAAGGGTGGGGACTTACCAATGACGGAAAGTCTCTGATCATGAGTGATGGAACGGAATTTATCAATTTTATTAACCCGATCACATTTCAGGTTGAGCGAAAAATTCAGGTCTGTGACAACCGCAATCTTTGCACAAACATCAATGAACTGGAATATATTAAAGGAGATATTTGGGCCAATGTTTGGCAAACTGATCGGATCCTTATCATTGATCCCAAAAGTGGCGTCGTGAAGGCAGAAATAGACATGAGTGGATTATCCGGCACCATTGTGGAAAATCCAAAAAATCCAATTGATGTCTTAAATGGAATCGCCTGGAACCCGGAAAATGATAAAATTTACGTGACCGGTAAACTATGGCCGAAATTGTTCGAAATTCAACTGGTTCAAAAATGAATCAGAACAAAGTCATTTCATTTGAATTTTCGTTCGTCCTGCCAAGGTGTTTGTAAGCCAATTCGGTTACTTCACGCCCCCTTGGGGTCCGTTTGATAAAACCCTCCTTGATTAGGAAGGGCTCATAAACCTCTTCTATCGTACCGGAATCTTCCCCCACAGCTGTGGCAATCGTCGAAATTCCAACAGGCCCACCTTTGAATTTATCAAGGATGGTATACAATATTTTGTTATCCATCTCATCCAATCCAAACTGATCAATGTTCAGTGCCTCCAGGGCATATTTGGTTATTTCAAGATCAATTTTACCACTTCCTTTCACCATGGCGAAATCACGAACCCTTCGAAGCAAGGAATTGACGATTCTAGGCGTTCCCCGGCTACGACGGGCAATTTCATACGTTGCATCATCTGCAATGGCAACATCCAGTATTCTTGCCGAACGCTTCACAATTCCAGTAAGAATTTGAATGTCATAATATTCCAGATGACAATTGATGCCAAAGCGGGCTCTTAGGGGTCGTGTTAACAAACCACTTCTGGTCGTCGCTCCAATCAGGGTAAAGGGATTCAATTCCAATTGAATGGAACGTGCACTCGGACCTTTGTCAATCAAAATATCAATGCGATAATCCTCCATGGCAGAGTAGAGATATTCTTCCACAACCGGACTCAACCGGTGTATCTCGTCAATGAAGAGAACATCATTCTTCTCGAGATTGGTCAACAGTCCTGCCAAATCACCAGGCTTATCCAATACGGGACCTGATGTTAACCGCAATTTTACACCGAGTTCATTGGCAATAATGTTGGATAAAGTGGTTTTACCCAATCCGGGTGGTCCATGGAGCAAAACATGATCAAGTGCTTCCCCCCTCATCATGGCAGCCTTTACAAAAATCTGAATGTTTTCAATAATTTTTGTTTGCCCGGCAAAATCAGCAAATTTTAATGGACGCAGTTGATTATCGAATTCCTGTTCTACAGAATCCTGTTCAAAATTTCTTAAATCAACAAATTCACCCATGGAAATAAGATGAGAAAATTACTTTCAATGCCTCTGCCAAAAATAAGATAGAAATTTTGTTTAATCAGCCAGCAACCTGTTTAAAACTTCAAAAAATTTGAAGGAATTAAAGGGCTTTTCCATTAAATAATCCATGCCGCAATCAATACACTTTTGAAAATCATTGTTTAAGGTATTGGCAGTAAAGGCAATGATGGGAGTTCTAACCAGAGAGGGATCTGCTTCTTCCAATTTTCTGATTTCGATGGCCGACTCAAATCCATCCATCACAGGCATCATGAGATCCATCAAAATGACATCATATTTGCCGGATTTGAATTGATTCACTCCTTCCAATCCATTGTTTGCCAAAGTTATAGAACAATTATACTTGGCAAGATTAATGCACATCAATCTTTGGTTAAGCAGATTGTCTTCAATCAAAAGTATCTTTAAATTTTCTTTTAGGTTTATCATAGAAGGTATCAACAGTTTTATTGGACATAAGGGATATTCAATTAAACGATGGATCTTCGTTAAGGGTTATTCAAACAAAGGGAATTTTAAACAAACATATATTATTATTGTTTATTAGATAAAGAAAGAATGATAATAATTTATATCCTGTGGATAGTGTTAATAATTTAGGACGGATTTGGGAAGGTATGAAGGAGTGTTTATTTCTTTTGGTTGTATGAACAATGTAAAATTATGAAATTCATTTGAATAGGTAATTATCAACCTACTGTTAATTTTGAATATTGATAAATCTTTCATTTCTTATTCTCGTATATTCTTGTGAGGTTTTGTTTTATTTGTTTAGGTAGCTTTGGAAATAACTATTCTGAGTGATCGTGCTTGGGATCATTTGTATTTTGTATTGAACCGTTTTAAAAAAGTTTTAAACAATTATTAACAGAATTTTGATTTGGACATTAAATAAGCTCATGTAATGAAAAAAATAGTTGTGGCTTCCGATCATGCCGGTTATCATATGAAAATGGACATTATTGAATATTTGACTGATTTGGGTTATCATGTTGATGATCAAGGTTGTTATTCTGATCAACCATGTGATTATGCAGATTTTGCTCACCCTGTGGCTTATGCAGTTGAACAAGATGAAGACATAATAGGTGTGGTCTTTTGTGGTTCCGGCAATGGAATCAACATGACGGTCAACAAACACAAAGGCATTAGGTCTGCAATTTGTTGGAATAAGGAATTGTCACATCTGGCAAGGTCACACAACGATGCAAATATTTGCTCTATTCCCGCTCGTTTTGTGTCATCATCAGATGCAAAAGAGATTGTGTCCGTCTTTCTAAATACAGCTTTTGAAGGAGGTAGACACATAGCCAGAATCCGTAAAATACCGTTATAAGGTATGGCTGGAATTTACATTCATATTCCTTTTTGTGAACACAAGTGTCTCTATTGTGACTTTTTTTCTGGCAACCAGCTGTATTTAATGGATGATTATGTGGAGGCAGTTGCAAAAGAACTGAAGTTAAGAGCTGATTACCTCCATCACGAGTTTGTTGAGACGATCTATTTTGGAGGGGGTACACCTTCCCTATTAAATAAAGAACAGATATTGTGGTTAAAGAATGCTATTGTAAAGGCATTCCCTGTGAAAGACACCGTTGAATTTACGTTGGAGTGCAATCCAGAGAACATTAATACGTTATATGTCAAGGATTTGATTGAGATTGGGGTAAATCGAATCAGTTTGGGTATTCAATTTTTGAACAATGAAAGATTGTCCTATTTCAATCGTAATCATACCAGAGAATTGATATTACAAAGTTTAGATGTTCTGGAGAAACTGAATTTTCCAAACATTTCTGTTGATTTCATTTTTAACGTTCCTGGAATAGATTCCGAGGAGTTGATAAAAGATCTTAAATTCATTTTGAAGTACCCAATCAAACACATTTCTACTTACTCCTTGACTGTTTCTGAAGGTTCAAAACTTTATTGGTTGAGAGATAAAGGAGTTTTTCATGAATCTAGTGAAGAGGATTTTGAAAATCATTATACCTCCGTTCTAGACTTAATGGCGAATTATGGTTATAGACAATATGAAATAAGTAATTTTGCCAAGTCTGGTTATGAAAGTATTCACAATTCCAATTATTGGCGTAATGGAATTTATTTGGGTGCTGGAGTTTCAGCCCATAGTTACGATGGTAACACAAGACAATGGAATCATAAAAACATCAAGAAATATATACGGGATTTGGAAAACGATCGTATGGAATTTGAAAAGGAGACACTTTCTACTGATCAAAAGTTGAACGAATACTTACTTTTCAAACTACGTACATTTGATCCTATTGATTTTGAATGGATTACAAATAATTTTGGAGATCATTACAGTCGTTTGCTCCGAAAGAAAGTAAATGAGTTATATCAGGATGGTTATTTTGTTCGGGAAAATGAAAATTTTAGATGCAGTCAAAAGGAATTTATGGTATCTGATTATTTGGCAAAACAATTATTTTTCTAAAGTATCGATACATGGCTATTTATTTTAATTGGGATAGTGTTGAAAGCTTTGATATACAGGAAAATAAGATAAGGAAGGTGATTAAAAACCTTCTTAGAATTAATTTTTTGAGGTTAGGTGAGATCAATTATATCTTTTGCAGCGATGAGTACTTGCTAGAGATCAATAAGAATTTTTTATCACATGATTATTATACTGATGTGATTACCTTCGATTACAAGGAAGGACGTTTGGTTTCAGGTGATGTTTACATTAGTCTGGATACCGTTCGGGAGAATGGACGCTTGTTCGGAGATAGTTTTGAAATAGAAATTCTTAGGGTTATCTTTCATGGTTTTTTGCATTTGATTGGTTATGATGACAAGGATATGAATAGTAAAGCCATCATGACCCTTATGGAGGATCGGTTGCTAGAAAAATATGCCAGTTTGAATTGAATGACGACTAATAATAGATTTGATATAATTGTTGTGGGAGGCGGTCATGCCGGGTGTGAAGCTGCCCATAGTGCGGCTTCTTTGGGAGCGCATGTTTTATTGATTACGATGGATATTTATAGGATTGCACAGATGAGTTGTAATCCTGCTGTGGGTGGCATTGCAAAAGGACAAATTGTTCGTGAGATTGATGCATTGGGTGGAATGATGGCTAAAATCACGGATCAATCCACTTTACAATTCCGAATGTTAAATCGTTCGAAAGGACCGGCCATGTGGAGTCCTCGTGCGCAGTGTGATAAAATTAAATTCTCAGAAGGTTGGAGAATTCAATTACAAGAGAATAAAAATATTTCTTTTTGGCAAGGTTCAGCAAAAAAGTTGATTTTAGATGGTGATACTGTTTTGGGAATTGAAACAGATTTGGGTTTTAAATTTTATAGCAAGGCAGTTATCCTTACGAATGGAACTTTTTTGAATGGTCTGTTGCATTTTGGTCAAACCAAGATAGGAGGAGGTCGAATTGCGGAGCAATCCTCTGTTGGTATTTCCGACCAAATGGCATTACTTGGTTTTAATACCGGCAGGATGAAAACGGGTACACCTCCTAGAATTGACAAACGGACAATTAATTTTTCTAAGTTAGAGGAGCAATTCGGAGAATCCAATCAACAGTTTTCCTTCTATCACCCTCGTCAAGTTAGATTGCCTGAAATCAATTGTCACATTACCTATACCAACGAACGTGTGCATCAAGAATTGGAGGTAGGTTTCGCGCAATCACCCATGTTCGATGGAACCATAAAGGGATTGGGTCCAAGATATTGTCCCAGTATTGAGACGAAATTGGTCATCTTTGCTGAAAAGTCAAGCCATCAACTATATCTGGAGCCTGAAGGAGTGGATTCTATTGAATATTATTTGAATGGGTTTTCTACTTCCTTGCCCTTAGATGTTCAATTGCGTGCAATTCATTACATCGAAGGATTAGAGGATGCTCTGATCATTCGTCCTGGTTATGCCATCGAATACGATTTCTTCGATCCAACGCAATTGCATCATACATTGGAATCCAAAATCATATCAAACCTATTTCTGGCTGGGCAAATTAATGGAACAACAGGATACGAGGAAGCTGCAGCACAAGGTTTAATGGCGGGTATCAATGCCTACCAAAAATGCCATAGCAAACAACCCATGGTACTGGATCGCTCCGAAGCCTACATCGGTGTGCTCATTGATGATCTGGTAACCAAAGGAGTCGATGAACCTTATCGTATGTTTACCAGCCGTGCTGAATATCGGTTGCTCCTTAGACAGGACAATGCGGATGAACGTTTGTCTCAGAAAGGATACGACATAGGGTTGTTACCAGGAGAACATTACGATAGATTTATCGAAAAACAACATTTCATCAAAATGCATGTTGAGAATGCCGGTCATATTTCTGTCGTACCAGAGTTTATCAATCCTTATTTAGTTGAACACGAATCTGCCCCCATTAAGCAAAGAACCAGATTGTCTAGTTTGGTAAGTCGACCTCAAGTTCGTCTCGCCGAAGTCTTGGATCACTCATCCGTTCTTAAGAACTATTTTTCATCAATCCCTCTTAAGTTTTGGCAAGAAGTCATTGAATCTGTTGAAATTCGCATCAAATACGCGGGTTACATTAGTCGGGAACACAATACAGTTGATAAATTGGTTAGATTGGAAAATGTAAAGATTGAAGATAGGTTTGATTATCAATCCATTCAGTCATTATCAACTGAAGCCAGAGAAAAATTGACACGTATCCAGCCTAAAACCATTGGCCAGGCCAAGCGGATTCCTGGGATTTCACCCAATGACATTAATGTTTTATTGGTTTTGTTGGGCCGATAATGTTCCACGTGGAACAATGTTACATAAAGCAAAAATCCAGAAGTATGACAATTACCCTTGAAGATGTTAGAAAATCCATCCGAAACATCCCTGATTTTCCGAAAGAAGGAATTCAATTCAAAGATGTTTCCACTGCGTTCAAAGATAAGAGAATTTATAATTTTATTCTAAAGGAACTGGCAGACCATTACAAGGACTTTGGGATAACCAAAGTTGTCGGAATTGAATCCAGGGGTTTCATCTTAGGAAGTTCGTTGGCTGGTGCCCTTCATGCAGGATTTATTCCGGTGCGAAAACCCGGAAAATTGCCGGCTGATACCTACATGCAGACTTATGATTTGGAATACGGCACAGATGCGTTGGAAATTCATACGGATGCTTTAACACCGGATGATGTTGTTTTGATTCATGATGATTTGCTGGCTACCGGAGGTACGGTGAATGCTGCCGTTGATTTGGTTAAGAAGTTTGGTGTGAAGCAAGTTTTTGTCAATTTTTTTGTTGAATTGGATTTTCTCAAGGGAAGAGAGAAAATCAATCCCAATATTCCGGTTTGGTCTTTAATACATTTTGAATAGGTGAGTGAGTCTGAATCACATCTTTTGTCTGTCGTCAAAGCCTTGCCTTCCGATCCGGGGGTTTATCAATTCTTTAATAAGGAAGGGAAAATCATCTATGTTGGGAAAGCAAAGAACCTTAAGCGAAGGGTATTGTCCTATTTTCAAAAGGAACACACCAGTCGAAAGACGGAGGTGTTGGTAAGACAGATAGAAAAAATTCAGCACGTTGTCGTAGATAGTGAGGATGATGCGTTGCTTTTGGAAAACAACCTGATTAAGAAATATCAGCCCAAGTACAACATCCTCCTGAAGGATGACAAAACATTTCCTTGGATATGTATCAAGAATGAAGCATTTCCAAGGATTTTTTATACGCGGAAGCGCATAAAAGATGGGTCCCAGTATTTTGGACCCTACACTTCCGTTTTTATGGCTAAGACGCTTTTGGAGGTAATCAAACAATTGTTCCCCATAAGAAATTGTACGCTTGTTCTTAATCCAAGAAATATTTCGGAAAATAGATTCAAGCGATGTTTGGAATATCAGATCGGTAATTGTTATGGTCCTTGTGAATCGCTTTATTCAAAGGAATTGTATGATGAGGACGTCTTAAACGTTAAGTCGATATTAAACGGAACCTTGACACCTGTGTTTTCCTTTTTAAAAGAAAGAATGCAGTTGTTTGCTGATCGATTGGATTTTGAAAGAGCCCTTCAATACAAGCAAAAAATTGAAATTCTTGAGAATTATCGTAGCAAATCTTTGGTTTGTTCGGCTGTATTGACCAACCTCGATGTATTTTCCTACCATGAAAAGGAAAATCTTGTGATGGTTAATTATTTCAGAATAGTAGATGGCTCCATTGTAAATACCTATTTGTTGGAGGTTCGTAAAAGATTGGAAGAAAATCAGGAAGAGATCCTTTCATTGTGTGCTGTATCGATCCGGGAACGCTTTAAGTCGACCTCACAAGAAGTTTTGGTTCCCTTTGAAACACAAATTCCGAAAGCAAAAGTAACAGTACCCGTCAAAGGGGAGAAGAGAAAATTGCTTGAACTGTGTGAGCGAAATGGGAAGATGGCACTGTTGGAGAAAATAAAAAATGATTCAGCGAAGGCTCCAGCCACCAAATCGAGTCGGATTTTGGAGACACTTCAGAAGGATTTGCGATTGCCTAAACCTCCGCAATGGATTGAGTGCTTTGACAATTCCAATATTTCTGGGGAGTTTCCGGTTTCTTCCTGTGTGGTTTTCAAAGATGCCGTACCCCATAAATCTCAGTACCGTCACTTTAATGTCAAGCAAGTGGTGGGACCCAATGATTTTGCGACCATGGAAGAGGTGGTTCGAAGAAGATATACGCGACAAGTAGAAGAAGGCAATCGTTTGCCTGATTTGATCGTCATCGATGGGGGGAAAGGCCAATTGTCAGCAGCGTTTGGGATTCTACAGGAGCTTTCACTGGCAGATAGAATCCCTATGATAGGGATTGCCAAGCGCTTGGAGGAGATTTACTATCCATCTGATCCTTTGCCACTCTACCTGGATAAAAAGTCAGAAAGCATGAAAGTGCTTCAACATTTGCGAGATGAAGCACATCGTTTCGGCATTACCTTTCATCGGAACAAGCGTTCTCAGGGATTTACCGATTCCATGTTGGAAAAGATTGAGGGAGTTGGTAAGAAGAGTGCCGAAAAATTGTTGGGAGTCTATCATTCCGTGGAGAAGCTAAAAACAATCCCTGTGGAAGAGATGGCAAAGCAGGTAGGATTGGAAAGAGCCAGGAAGATTAAGAATTATCTGGCAGGATCAAACTAATACAATGAG
>JAJTBP010000145.1 GCA_021286825.1 Marinilabiliales bacterium
TAGAACCCATCTTGGTACATTTTACTTCTATTATACATATCCGCGCTCATGGCTTATTTCTTCTTATTACCACCATGACCCCTGAAGGTGCGGGTAGGAGAAAACTCACCCAGCTTATGACCTACCATGTTCTCAGTTACATAGACAGGAATGAATTTATTCCCGTTGTGAACTGCGATGGTGTGTCCTACAAAGTCAGGTGAAATCATTGAATGTCTTGCCCACGTTTTCACGATCGACTTCTTGTTTGATTCATTCAGAACCAATACTTTTTTCTCCAATTTAAAGTCGATGAAAGGGCCTTTTTTTAACGAACGACTCATAATCTACTCAGCTTTTTTTCGCGATTATTTTTTTCTACGTTCAATAATGTACTTGGTCGAAGATTTTTTCTTCGCACGGGTCTTATAACCCTTCGCAAGCAACCCTTTACGTGAACGCGGATGTCCACCGGATGCACGTCCTTCACCACCACCCATCGGGTGATCCACAGGGTTCATGGCTACACCACGAACACGGGGACGACGCCCCAACCAGCGGCTTCTACCGGCTTTACCAGATCTTTCCAATGCATGATCGGCGTTACCTACAGTACCTACCGTTGCACGACATGCAACAAGCACCATACGTGACTCGCCTGAGGGAAGTTTGATGATAGCGTACCGTCCTTCGCGCGATGTGAGCTGTGCATAGGTACCGGCTGAACGAGCCATGATACCTCCCTGACCGGGATGCAACTCAATGTTATGAATGATTGTACCAAGAGGTATTTTTCCAAGTGGAAGGGAATTGCCAATCTCGGGAGCCACTTCTTCACCACTTACAACCGTTTGACCTACCTGGAGGCCATTGGGTGCCAGCATGTAACGTTTTTCCCCGTCGGCATAAACCAAGAGCGCAATACGAGCCGTACGATTGGGATCGTACTGGATCGAATCGACACGTGCAGGGATGTTGTCCTTTTCACGAACAAAATCGATTACACGATATTTTCTCTTGTGCCCGCCACCTATATACCTCATTGTCATCACACCGGAAGTATTTCTACCACCGGTACTCTTCATGGGCCTCAACAATGATTTCTCAGGTGTATTGCCAGTTGTAATAGAGTCAAAAGTACCAATGATCTTGTGCCTTTGACCCGGAGTTACAGGTTTTAACTTTCTAACTGCCATCTTTTACTTAGATATTGCTATAAAAATCAATATTTTCACCTTC
Source organism: Marinilabiliales bacterium (assembly GCA_021286825.1). Lineage (GTDB taxonomy): Bacteria > Bacteroidota > Bacteroidia > Bacteroidales > Prolixibacteraceae > CAINVV01. Next base: position 1,219 of record JAJTBP010000145.1, read on the forward strand.
GTTCAACGTGACAATTGCTTTCTTGTAAGCATTTGTACGTCCGGAAATAACCCCACTTTTTGTAAAACGGGATTTAAACTTACCGGAATATACCATCGTGTTGACAGAAACTACTTTAACGCCATAGATTTCTTCCACGGCTCTTTTGATCTGGAGCTTATCTGCCCGCTTATCGACCATGAACCCATAACGGTTAAGCTTTTCCGCCTGGGCATTCATTTTCTCGGTAACGATGGGGCGAATCAAAATTTCAACCATCTTCTTATGCGTTAATCTTAAATAATTCCTCCAATTTAGCGACAGAACTCTCAGCCAAAACTATCTTATTGGCCCTCATGATCTTGTAAGTACTTAATTCAGAGGCTGTTACAACTTCGACGTTCTGTAAATTTCTGGTTGACAAATATATGTTTTTATTTGCTTCAGATAATACCAGCAAGGATTTTTTATCGCTGATTTTCAAATTATTTTGAAAAACGATGAACTCCTTTGTCTTCGGGGCTTCCATTGCAAAATCTTCAAAAACGACGATGTCACTTCCCTGTGCCTTGTATGTCAGCGCAGATCTGCGGGCCAGTTCTTTCAGCTTTTTGTTCAATTTGAAACCATAGGTCCTCGGACGTGGACCAAACATACGTCCACCACCACGGATCGTTCCTGATTTGATGCTACCGGCACGTGCACCTCCGGTACCCTTTTGCTTTTTCAGCTTGCGGGTGGAACCGGAAACTTCACCACGTTCCTTGCTTTTATGTGTACCCTGACGTTGGTTGGCCAGGTATTGCTTCACGTCGAGATAAATCGCGTGATCGTTAGGCTCTACCGAGTAAATGCTGGGGTTCAGCTCTACTTTTCTTCCGGTTTCTACACCTGCTCTGTTTATAACTGCGATTTCCATTACTTCGTAATAATTAAGTATGAATCCTTGGCTCCGGGAACAGAACCCTTCACAATTAAAAGATTGTTCTCCGGAATAACTTTCAGAACCTGAATGTTCTGAACAGTTATCGTTTTTCCACCATCACGTCCGGCCATACGCATTCCTTTGAATACGCGGGAAGGATAGGATGATGCACCGACAGAACCAGGTGCACGTAAACGGTTGTGCTGACCGTGGGTGCTCTGTCCGACACCGCCAAATCCATGACGACGAACAACACCCTGGAAACCACGACCCTTTGATACGCCGGTAATGTCAATGAAAGCATCGGCTTCAAGAATGTCAACTGTGATGACATCGCCCAATTTCACTTCGTTACCAAACCCATCAAATTCAATCACTTTTCTCTTTGGCGTAGTACCGGCCTTCTTGTAGTGGCCGATTTCTGCTTTTGTCGCATGCTTTTCCTTCTTTTCCTCAAAGCCCAGCTGAACTGCCTCGTAACCATCGGTTTCAAGGGTGCGGACCTGAGTAACAATGCATGGACCAGCCTCAATCACAGTGCATGGGATGTTTTTCCCCTCAACACTGAATACGGAAGTCATTCCGATTTTTTTTCCAATTAATCCTGGCATTTTTCTTCTTGTTAATGCAGTTTATCAAACTTTGATTTCAACTTCAACGCCACTGGGAAGCTCAAGCTTCATCAGCGCATCGATCGTTTTTGCGGTTGAACTGTAAATGTCGATCAGTCGTTTGTAAGATGACAACTCGAACTGCTCCCTCGATTTCTTGTTTACGAAGGTGGATCTCAAGACGGTGAAGACCCTGCGGTGTGTCGGGAGCGGAATGGGACCGCTAACGATGGCACCAGTAGATTTGACCGTTTTAACAATCTTTTCAGCTGACTTGTCAACCAAATTGTGATCGTACGATTTCAGTTTAATTCTGATTTTTTGGCTCATGATAAGAACGTATTTAGTTTTATAACAACTCAGTTTTTCCCTTCACCGCTTCAAGCACGGAAAGGGCAATATTCTTCGGAACTTCGGAATAGTGTGAAAACTCCATGGTGGAGGTTGCACGTCCGGAAGATAGGGTACGAAGGGTTGTAACGTAGCCAAACTGTTCGGAGAGTGGCACCAGTGCCTTGATCACACGGGCACCGAATTTGGCATCCATGCTCTCTACATGTCCCCTGCGACGGTTAAGGTCGGATACGATGTCACCCATGTAATCGTCGGGGGTGACAACTTCCACCTTCATGATGGGTTCAAGCAACATGGGCTTGGCCTTTACAGCCGCACTTCTGAAAGCTTGTTTGGCGCAAAGTTCAAATGAAAGTGCGTCAGAGTCAACCGGGTGGAAAGAACCGTCAATCAAAGTGACTTTAAGGTTCTCAATCCTGTATCCAGCCAACGGACCATTGTTCATGGCCTCTTTAAAGCCCTTCTCAATGGATGGAATGTATTCGCGAGGAATGACACCTCCCTTGATCTGATCCACAAATTGCAATCCGGACTTGCCTTCATCAACAGGCCCAACAATGACGGAGATGTCGGCAAATTTACCACGACCACCCGTCTGTTTCTTGAAGACTTCGCGCAAGGTAACATCCTGTGTAAGGGCTTCCTTGTAAGAAACCTGAGGAGCTCCCTGGTTACACTCTACTTTGAATTCCCTTCTCAAGCGATCGATGATGATCTCCAGGTGAAGTTCTCCCATCCCACGAATGATGGTCTGGCCACTGTCCTGATCGGTATTGATCTGGAAGGTGGGATCCTCTTCAGCCAGTTTAATCAGTCCGTTGGTCAGTTTGTCCAAATCCTTCTGGGTCTTTGGTTCCACGGCAATGCCGATAACCGGTTCCGGGAAGGTCATGGACTCCAATACAATCGGATCCTCCAAGGCACAGAGTGTATCACCCGTGCGGATATCCTTGAAACCGACAGCAGCACAAATGTCGCCTGCTTCAATCACCTCGCGTGGTTGCTGCTTGTTGGAATGCATCTGGAACAAACGTGAGATGCGTTCCTTTTTCCCTGTTCTGGTATTCAGAACATAGGATCCGGCATCAATCTTTCCAGAATAAACGCGGATGAAACAAAGCCTTCCCACATAAGGGTCGGTGGCAATTTTGAATGCCAACGCTGCAAGCGGCTCGGAAACATCAGGTTTCCGGGTTACTTCTGCGAAGGTATCGGGATTGGTTCCTTTGATAGAGGCTACATCGAGCGGACTCGGGAGATAGGCACAAACGGCATCCAGTAATGTCTGGACTCCCTTGTTCTTGAAGGCGGATCCACAAAGCATCGGGATGATGACACCTGAAAGGGTTGCCTTGCGAATGACATGCTTCATCTCCTCAACAGTGATGCTGTCCGGATCATCGAAGAATTTCTCCATCAAGGTCTCGTCCTGCTCTGCCACTGATTCAACGAGTTTCTCACGCCATTCATTTGCCAACTCCAGAAGATCGGCCGGAATCTCTTCCACCGAATAATCTGCACCCATGGTTTCATCATGCCAAACAACAGATTTCATGGTTACAAGGTCGATGACCCCTTTGAAACGCTCTTCAGCGCCAATGGGGATCTGGATCGGGACGGGATTGGCTCCCAACTTCTCCTTGATGTCGTTGTAAACATTGAAAAAATCTGCACCGGCACGGTCCATCTTGTTGATGAAGGCGATCTTCGGCACGCCATATTTATCAGCCTGGCGCCATACGGTTTCAGACTGTGCTTCTACTCCTCCAACGGCACAAAAGGTTGCAACCGCACCGTCGAGAACCCTCAAAGAACGTTCCACCTCAACTGTAAAGTCGACGTGTCCCGGAGTATCAATGATATTGATCTGATGAACAATATCCTGATATGTCCATTCAGTAAATGTTGCAGCAGAAGTAATGGTAATTCCACGCTCCTGCTCCTGTTCCATCCAGTCCATCGTTGCTGCACCATCGTGAACTTCACCAATCCGGTGAACTTTTCCCGTGTAAAACAGAATCCGTTCGGAAGTTGTTGTTTTACCGGCATCGATGTGCGCCATGATCCCGATATTTCTGGTATTTGTAAGGTCCCTTTTCGCCATTCTAATTTTTTCGTACAATAATCTAATCTAATACTAACCGAAATTCCGGATTAGAACCGGAAATGTGCAAACGCGCGGTTTGCTTCTGCCATTCTGTGTGTATCTTCTTTTTTCTTGAATGCACCACCTTCTTCGTTATAAGCTGCAATGGTCTCAGCAGCCAACTTTTCAGCCATGGAGTGGCCGGAACGTTTCTTCGCGAAGAGAATGAGGTTACGCATGGAGATGGCCACTTTTCTTTCCGGACGGATTTCCATCGGAACCTGAAAGTTTGCACCCCCTACACGCCTACTCTTAACCTCAACCTGTGGCGTAATGTTGCTTAAAGCTTTCTTCCAGATATCAAGAGCAGACAATTCATTGTCTTTCATCTTTTTACCTACGATATCCAATGCATCATAAAGAATCTTGAATGCAATGGACTTCTTTCCATCAAACATGAGACTGTTCACGAAGCGAGTCACGAGAACGTCGTTGAATTTCGGATCCGGAAGAATGATCCGTTTTTTTGGTTTTGTTTTTCTCATCTTAGTTAAAAATGTCTGTGTTATTCGAATCGGTTGTTGTTCAGCCTTCAGTTATACAGCATGTACCAGACACGCCCTTACTCAACCAAACCTCCAAACTAATAACTAATGTTTCTTAATTATTTTTTCTTTTTTGTAGTAGCAGCTGCTTGTCCCGGTTTCGGTCTCTTGGCACCGTATTTGGAACGACGCTGTTTGCGACCTTCTACACCGGCAGTGTCAAGTGCACCACGAATGAGATGGTAACGTACTCCCGGAAGATCTTTTACACGACCTCCGCGAACCAGCACGATGGAGTGCTCCTGCAGATTGTGTCCTTCTCCTGGAATGTAAGCATTCACTTCCTTGCCATTGGTTAACCTTACCCTGGCAACCTTCCGCATAGCCGAATTCGGCTTTTTAGGGGTCGTTGTGTAAACGCGCACACAAACACCCCGACGCTGAGGACAGGAATTCAATGCCGGAGACTTGCTTTTGTCTTCGATGTTGACCCTTCCCTTACGTACTAACTGTTGAATAGTAGGCATAAACGTTTTTTAAAAATTAAAAAATACACACATAAAAAATACCCGGGGAAATCTCGCAATTCCCCGAAAGTTCAGCGATTTAACACATTATTGCCTCGCAAAACTCCTCCAAAATGGACTGCAAAAGTACACAATTCTTTCTACAATTCATTGTGCCACGAAAAAAAAGTGATTTTCAGCAGGTAGCAAGGTCGCTGTAAGCCATGCAATCCGGATCATTCTGCCTCAGGAGGGTGCAGGATTTGTCATGCCTATTTCGATCGATCCAGAAAAGCAGCATCAGCAGGGTCGTTTGAGAAACTGATGACACGGTTCTCCCTGCCGGGGATGATCAAGGGTGGTGATAAAATGACTTGGCCAGACGATTCCAAAAGGATCGCTTTTCGGTAAAAATTCGTACGGTGGTCTGCCATTGGTCGCGCCCGGCTATCTTTTTCCCAAACCGGGTCACCATGCCGTTTGGAAGCTGCAACAGAAGGGAATAGCGATCCCCGGTAGGAAGCTGTTCTGTTTTCATGATCATACCTTCCACTACCCCATCCTCCAGCTCCGGATAGCCTGTGATGCCGAGGGTAACTTTCTGCCCCATCCGAATGCTTGTATCCGGTTCTCCAAGGATCTCCAGGGTCGCCTCCTTGTTTCCGTTCATTCGGACGATCCCCTTCCGTGTAAGGACATCCGGATAGCGATACCATCCACTAAAAGCCAACAACAAGGAGAACAACAGGAGGACAACCCCAATCCCGTTGCGGGTGAACCAGGGGGGAGTACTTCCCATGATTTCCCTGACTTCTGGTCCATGATCCTTCATCTCAACCCTTTTCCTTGTCATTTGATACAATATATAATAGGTGTTCAGGAACCAAGTTCCAATTGATTTCGAACCAGATTGAAATAATGGCCCTTCTTGTCAATCAGTTCTGTGTGGGTTCCCTTCTCCACAATTTCTCCCTTTTCCAACACAATGATCTGGTCTGCATTTTTGACCGTACTCAACCGATGGGCAACCACGACGACGGTCCTTCCCCTAAAAAACTGATCCAGGTTAGCAAGGATGACCTTCTCATTGTTGGCATCCAGAGCGTTGGTTGCCTCGTCAAAAAACAGGAACTCCGGATCTTTGTAAACCGCCCTGGCAATGAGCATGCGTTGCCTCTGACCCTGGCTCAGCCCTACCCCTTCCTGACCGATCTTAGTCCGATAACCCAAAGGCAAGGACTCAATAAATTCTCCGATGTTGGCGATCTTAACGGCTTCTGCCAACCGATCCTTGTCGATCTCCTCTTTTCCCACTGCAATGTTGTTGAGAATGGTGTCAGAGAAAAGATAACCATCCTGCATCACCGCCCCGCACTTTTCTCTCCAGAACACCGGATTGAATGCTGACAACGGCGTATCGCCCAGGAGCAAGCTGCCTTCGACGGGAGGATAGAATCCCAGCATCAATTTGACGAGTGTGGTCTTTCCACTTCCACTGGTACCCACGATGGCAGTGGTTTTTTGGGCGGGGACGCGAAAAGAAATTTGTTTTAGGATCTTCGGGGATCTGGGTCCTTCATACTGAAACCCGACCTCGTGAAATACAAATTCCCTGACAGCAGGCAACTGTTCCAAACCAGTCTGTTCTTCTCCGACTTCATCTGGCCTCGAATGGATTTCATTCAAACGTTCCAGGGAGATGGCAGCATCCTGCCAGGTTTGGATGAAATCCATCAGGCTGTTCAACGGACTGTTCATCTGACCGATGATGTAGGAGATCGCCAACATGGCTCCCAAAGTAATTTCTCCGGTAATGACCAGTCGGGCTGCCAAAAAAGTGATCAGTATGTTCTTCAGCTGATTAAAAAAGGTGGATCCCAGTGTCTGCTTTTGAGACAGGGCCAGTCGGCTGGTTTGGATCTTGAAAAGCCGTGCCTGAATCCTTTCCCATTCCCATCGTTTCTGCTTTTCGCAGTTGTTTAGTTTGATCTCCTGCATGCCCGACATCAGCTCAATCAATTTGGCTTGATTTTCAGCCATCTGAGCAAATCTCCGAAAATCCAGCTCCCTCCTCTTCCGCATAAAAAGCAGGATCCAGGCCACATAAAGAACGCTTCCCGTCAGAAAGACCAGGAGAATGATCCAGTTATAGATCGCCAGGACAACAGAGAAGATTAGCAGATTGACCATGGAAAATAGCACATTCAGGGATTGACCCGTCAGGAATTGCTCAATCCGGTGATGATCGGTGATGCGTTGCAGCATGTCTCCGACCATTTTCGTGTCGAAGAAACGGATGGGCAGACGCATCAATTTGATCAGGAAATCGGAGATCAGGGAGATGTTGAGCCGGGTGGTCAGATGGAGTAAGATCCACCCTCTGATGAGTTCCACGGTTGTCTGCGACAGGATAAGAAAGAGTTGTTCAGCCAGGACCAGGGA
>JAJTBP010000146.1 GCA_021286825.1 Marinilabiliales bacterium
TTGTTTTTTCTCTTCCGAGCTCAGCTTTTGCGGAACCCAGGCATGAATTTTGACCAACAGGTCTCCCTTCCCGTATCCATTGACATCGGGAATTCCTTTTCCGCGCAGGCGAAGAATTTTTTCCGGTTGAGTTCCCGGTTCGATTTTCACCTTGACCTTTCCATCGATGGTTGGAATCTCGGCTGTCAGACCGAGTGCCAGGTCCGGGAATGAAAGAAAAAGATTGTAGATCAGGTCATTTTCGTCCCTGATCAGTTCGGGATGTTCCTCTTCGGCAATCAACACCAGCAGGTCTCCGGGAAGACCACCTCTTCTGGCTGCGTTGCCTTTTCCGCCTACGGAAAGCTGCATGCCTTCTCCTACACCGGCTGGGATTTTAATGGTAACCACCTCTTCTCCCTGGATCACTCCTTCGCCGTAACACTTCTCGCATTTGTGGGTGATGATCTTTCCTTCCCCGCTACAGGTCGGGCAGGTAGAGGATTGTTGAATCTGTCCAAAGATGGAGTTGCTGATACGGGTCACCTGACCGCTGCCCTTGCAGGTGGAACAGGTTGTGTGGCTGTTGCCACCCTTGGCACCCGTGCCATGGCACGTATCACAACTGATGTATTTTTTGACTTTCAGTTTTTTCTCGCAACCGTTGGCTACCTCATTCAGGTTGAGGGTCACCTTGATGCGCAGGTTGGAACCTCTGTTGACCCGTTGGGAACGGCCACCTCCGCCAAACCCACCGAATCCACCGAAACCCCCGCCAAAAATGTCACCAAAGGAGGAGAAGATGTCATCCATGGTCATGTGGTGTCCGCCAAAACCCGCCTGTCCGCCCATGCCTGCATGACCGAACTGATCGTATCGCTGGCGCTTCTCCGGGTTGCTGAGTACCTCATAGGCTTCGGCAGCCTCCTTGAATTTCTCTTCAGAAGCCTTGTCGCCTGGGTTCTTGTCCGGATGGAATTGCAATGCCTTCTGGCGATAAGCCTTTTTTATCTCTTCTGGCGTTGCACTCTTGCTGACACCCAGCACTTCATAGAAATCTCTTTTTGACATGTTGAATAATTTTTGCTTGTGCAACTACTCGCCGATGACCACTTTTGCAAATCGGATCACCTTGTCGTTCAACAGGTAGCCTTTCTGGATGACATCGACGATTTTGCCCTTTTGTTCTTCGCTAGGGGCTGGAATTTTGGTAATGGCTTCGTGAAGATCGGTGTCTAGAGGAAGTCCGAAGGCTTCCATCTCCACCACTCCGTTTTGTTTTGTGAAATCTTTGAATTTGTTGTAAATCAAATTCATCCCTTCTGTGGTCGTCTCGATATTTCCGGATGATGCCAGGGCATTCATGGCCCTTTCCATGTCGTCAATGACCGGCAAGAAGCTGACCATCACACTTTCAGAGGCATTTTTCATCAGATCCATCTTCTCTTTCAGGGTACGTTTCCTGAAATTGTCAAATTCGGCCGATAGACGAAGGTACTTGTCGTTTGCGGAGGCCAGTGCCAGGTTAAGTTCCGATATTTTGATTTCAAGTTCCGCCTCTCGGTTTACGTTTACGGATTCTTCCTGTTCTGTTGTTGTAGCAGAAGGATTTTCACCGTTAACCTCAGTTGTGATGGGCTCTGTATGCTGCTTTTCTTTTTCGTTAATTCCTTTTTTTTCCTCTTTCTTCTTCATAATCATTTTCACTAATGCTTATCCAATGCCTCGGAACATCAAATATTTTGCCAAGCGCGTGGTTTCGGACATTTTGACACAAAAAAAGCTGTAACCTGACAGCCAACTGTTCATTCCCTTCGAATGGAGGCACCGATGGCCTTGAGACGGACATCTATGTTTTCGTATCCTCTGTCAATCTGATCGATGTTGTCGATCACCGAAGTTCCGTTGGCTGAGAGGGCGGCAATGAGCAGGGCGACTCCGGCGCGTATGTCCGGAGAGGTCATTCGGGTGGCACGCAAGGGATGTGATCTGTCGAGACCGATGACGGTGGCGCGGTGCGGATCGCACAGGATGATCTTGGATCCCATGTCGATCAAGCGGTCGACAAAAAACAGGCGGCTTTCGAACATTTTTTGGTGGATCAGCACACTTCCCCGGGCTTGTGTGGCCACAACGAGGAAAATACTCAGCAAATCGGGGGTGAGTCCGGGCCAGGGGGCATCGGCGATGGTCATGATTGAACCGTCGATAAAGGATTCGATCTCGTAATGATCCTGCTCTGGAATGAGGATGTCGTCTGCCTCGCGAATCAGTTGAATACCCATTCTCCGAAAGGCATCCGGTATGATTCCCAGCTGATCGTAGGCGACCGATTTGATGCGCAATTCAGAAGCGGTCATGGCGGCCAATCCAATAAAACTTCCCACTTCAATCATGTCCGGAAGCAGCCGATGGGAACATCCGATCAGTTTGCTCACTCCTTTGATGTGCAGCAGGTTGGATCCCACTCCTTCAATTTGGGCTCCCATGCTGTTCAACATTCGGCAGAGTTGCTGCACATAGGGTTCACAAGCTGCATTGTAGATGGTGGTGGTTCCCTCGGCCAGGACCGCGGCCATGATGAGGTTGGCAGTACCTGTGACGGAAGCTTCGTCCAACAGGATATAGGTGCCGGTCAGCTTCGTCGCCTCTACCCGGTAGAGTGCCTGTGCCGGATCAAAGACAAAACGGGCTCCAAGGGCTTCAAATCCGCGAAAGTGGGTATCCAACCTCCGACGACCGATTTTGTCACCACCCGGTTGGGGTATGGTTCCCCTGCCAAAGCGTGCAAGCATCGGACCGATGATCATGATGGAACCCCTGAGTGCGGAGGCTTGTTGAAACAGTTGCGGGGTGTTGAGCTGGTCAACATCGGCTGTTGCAGCGCAAAAGGTATAGGTTCCTTTTTCAAGCCTTTCCACCCTGACTCCCAACGCCTTCAAGATGTCCATCAGACGCAGTACATCACTGATTTCGGGGATGTTGGAGAGAATGACCGTTTCCGTTGTCAGCAAAGTGGCACAGATCACCTGAAGGGCTTCATTTTTGGCTCCCTGAGGTGTCAATTCCCCTGAAAGGTGTTTGCCTCCTTCGATGATAAACCGCGACATAGGCTGGGATGAGGCTATTTGTGCTTTCTGTTGGGACCAGGTGTTCCCTGTTTGGTCTTTTTCTTCTGGATCTTGATGATGTCGGTGACTTCCTGCAGTTTCAGATCTTCCCGTACCGGCAGTCTGCCCTTCGACATGATTTTGAGGTCGTCCAGAATTTTTTCGTCTTCGACCATGTCCTTGTTCCAGGTAAGATAGGACTTTTTCATCTGGTTGGCCAGTTGCTCCGTGTTGAGGGCCTTTGTGGCACTTCCCTCTTCCATCTTGGAGATTTTGTCGATCAACTGCTCAACGATCTTACCGTAATGGCGGTATTTGATATCCGATTGATCGTATGGGATGTGCCTGGGTCGTTCGGTGAATGTTTCCGGCACCGGAGGATCGTAGGGGTAATCGATGTCCAATTTGAAATCGGACATGATGGCGATGTGGTCCCACAACTTGTGTTTGAAATCGTTGATGTCACGCAGGTAGGGATACATCATGCCCATGATGTCAATGATGGATTTCACGGCGAGGTTGCGCTCATCCCTGTCTTCAATGGTCAGGGCGTGTTCGACCATTTTGTGTAGTGCTCTTCCGTATTCGGGAAGTTTCATTTTGGAGCGCTGGGTGTTGTAATCTTTGAACATCTTGGTATTCAATTAAGTGCATTTTTGGATCCGGCTGATCCTTTCGATAGCAAATGTATGCATTTAGCGGCTCAATTCAAACCCTGCCAGATTCCTATTCGATGATCTTTAGTTTGGCGAAACGGAGCAGTAGTTGTTTCTCTCCGGCGTTGGCAAAAAACACCTTGGCTTTTCTGTCGGGCATGTCGCCCTCCAGGTCTACAATCTTGCCGCGACCGAACCTTTCGTGTTCAACCATCATGCCGATTTTCATTTGCTCCGGCGGATCGGACTGGAAATTTCCCGTGGGTATCCCGGACTTCACCTGTCTGTAATGGTTTCCCAAGGTTGCGGATCCCTTCGCAGGTAGCCGGGAGCGATCCCCCGTGAAAAAATTATCGGAAGAATGGCCATTGGAAAGGCTGTTCGATTCTCGTGAAACATGATGCTGAAAATAGCGGCTGTTCTGGAGATCCAGGTACTGGGGATCGATTTCTCCGATGAACCTGCTGGGATGGCAAAATTCAGTCTTGCCCCATTTGAAGCGCTGCTGGGCAAAAGAGAGAAAGGCGTGGGTTCTGGATCGGGTCAATGCGACATAGAAAAGCCGTCTCTCTTCCTCCAGTTCGAAAAGGGTCATGGTTCCGGAGAAACCCGAAGGAAATAGATTTTCCTCCAGTCCGACAATGAATACCGTGTTGAATTCCAGTCCTTTCGAGGAATGGACCGTCATCAGGGTGACCTTGTCGAAGTCCTCCTCTTTTTCATTGTCCTGATCTGTCAAGAGGGATACCTCCTCCAAAAATCCGGAAAGCAGGGGCTCACGACCTTGTTCCCGTGCGTCGATGGTGTATTGGTGGATGGCGTTGAGCAACTCCTCGGTGTTTTCATATCTGCTGACTGTCTCAGGTGATTTGTCCTGATAAAGTTCCGAAAGGATGCCCGATTCGGAGGCGATCTTTCTGGATGCTTCCGATGCATCCAGGTTCACTGCATGCTCGGTGAAACGTTGGATGAGTTCTGAGAACTCCAGCACTTTTCGGGCAGCTGCGCCCGTCAGTCCGGCCTGTTGCAGGTGTTCAGGTTCCGAAGCGGCATGCAGCATGCTGAGGGTGTGGTCGGCAGCATATTCCTCCAGTTTGCCCAGGGTAGTGGCGCCAATTCCCCTGGCCGGGTAGTTGACCACCCTTTTGAAGGACTCGTCGTCGCGGTCGTTGACCACCAAACGAAAATAGGCCAGGAGGTCTTTGATTTCTTTCCGCTGGTAGAAGGAGAGGCCTCCGTAGATTTTGTAGGGAATATTCCGCTTTCGCAAGACCTCCTCAAAGACACGTGATTGTGCATTGGTACGGTAAAGAATGGCAAAGTCGGCCCACCGGTCATGTTCCGACATCCGTTTTTGAAAAATCTCATTGGCAACGAGAAAACCCTCCTCCTGGTCGTTCAGCGCATTCAGTACCTTGATGCGCGCTCCCTGATCATTTTCACTGTAGACTGTTTTCTGCAACTGGTTCTTGTTCTTGGCAATGATGCTGTTGGCGGCATTGACAATGGTCTGGGTGGAACGATAATTTTGTTCCAGCTTAAAGACCTGAAAATCCGGATAGTCATTTTTGAAGTTCAGGATGTTCTCGATGCGGGCACCGCGAAACGAATAAATGCTCTGTGCATCATCCCCGACCACACTCAGGTTGTGATGCAGTTCGGCCAGTTTCTTGACGATAAGGTACTGGGAGAAGTTGGTGTCCTGATACTCATCCACCAGAATGTATCGGAAGAGGTGTTGGTATTTGAGCAGGGTCTCGGGAAATCGCTTGAAAAGAACGTTGGTCATCAGCAACAGATCATCGAAATCCATGGCTCCGGCTGTCCTGCATCTGCGGGCATACTCCTCATAAATCTCAGCAGTCCTTGGGATTCGTGCCGCCTGATCGCTCTCCCGCAAGGCTTCCTGTTGTCTGTAGGAGTGGGGCAGGATCAGATTGTTCTTGGCAGCAGAGATACGACCGAGAATCATCGAAGGTTTGTACACATTTTCATCGAGGCTCAGGCTCTTGATGACGGTTCTGATCAGGCTTTTGGAGTCCTGTGTGTCGTAGATGGTAAAGTTGGAGGGATACTCGAGCAATGCTGCTTCTGCGCGGAGGATCCTGGAGAAAATGGAATGGAAGGTGCCCATCCACAGATACCTGGAGATGTTGGGACCCACCACCGAGGTGATTCGTTCCTTCATTTCCCTTGCAGCCTTGTTGGTAAAGGTGAGGGCAAGAATGGAGGAGGCGGGAATGCCGTTTTTGAGGAGATGGGCAATCCGGTAGGTCAGCACCCGGGTCTTGCCTGAACCGGCACCGGCAATGATCAGGGAGGGGCCTTCCGGATTGAGCACAGCTTGTTTCTGGACTTCATTCAGATTGTCCAGATAGGTCGATGGGTCGGGTGTATGATTGGATTGGGTCATCAGGGCAAAGATACACTCCGTCCATCATCTTTTCATGAGAATGGAAAAAATTTCACAGAAGAGCCGATCGGCTAACAATTCGGTTTGGCAATTCCTTGGTCGGGCCGGATAGTTGATTAAATTTGCGAATAATTGCTCTTCCAATAAGCTCTTTATGTTGTTTTCCCGAATTGGCTCGAACATTCTGGTGCTGATGGTCGTTATGATGATGACGGACCTGTCGCTTTTCGGACAGTCACTGGTCCCTGTTTCGGCTGGAGCCACTGAAAACACGGCCTATCCCGATTTCGCGGGAACGGATCCCATCTATTTTTTCTGTGCCGGGAACGGCGGGGATGTCGGTTCCCTGAAGGCCTCCTCTTCGGGAGGTCAGGTAGTCTTTCTCTGGGAAAGATGGGATGTTGCAGGAGCACGGTTTGTTCAGCTCACCAGCGAAACAGCCACCACCTCTACGTTGAAATCCCTTGCAGATGGTTGCTATCGGGTCTCTTTCACAGAGAATGGCAAGTCACTCCTTTTCCGGGCCTGGGTCATGAATTGCCGGATTACGGCTGAAGCAAAGACGGTGGCTCTAACCTGTACCAATCTGCGCCTGACGGCTGTTGTTACCGGTTCTGATTTACGCTACTACGATTTGAAGAGTGGCAAACCGGTCCTTCTGAATCAGGGCTTTCGCTTCAAATGGTTCTTTGGAAATCAAAGCATGGGTTCGGTTCAGGATCTCACCCTCTATTCACTTCCGGCAACCGATGGCTTGTTCCGGGTAGAGATTACAGACAAGGCCGGGTGCTTTGCCGCATCCACGGTCTCGTATGGATCCCCGGTTCCAACGGCCCAATTTACCTGGACCACGACTCAAAAGAGCGATCCGCAGTATACCTTTCCTCAGGCTCCTGCCCAGATTGATTTTCAAAACCAGAGCATCAACAGCGATCCGGGTAAATATGAATGGTATCTGTTTCGGGACCGATCGGTATTGGATGCCATGGGAGGTGGCACGGCCGCCATCGACTCATTTCTGGCTGTTTTGTATGATGACAGTCCGCTCTTTACGTATGAACTCTCAGGAAAATACAAAGTCAAACTGATTGCAGCCAAAACCACGCAGGGACTTACCTGTCGGGATACCTTCTATCTTCCCGATTACATTGTCGTGGATACCTCGCTGGTAAAGGTGTCGCCCGTCTTTACTCCCAACGGGGATGGCATCAATGACAAACTGATTCTCAAGACCCGATCGCTGGCGTCACTCGATTTTTCACTGTTCAATCGGTGGGGCAAGTTGGTTTACAGCTACAGCAATTCCAATTACATTCCCGCGGATACGCAGGTAGCCGCCTGGGACGGAAAAGTCAATGGCAATCTTTGTCCGGCAGGGGTCTATTTTTATGTAGTCGATGCCAAGGGCAGAGATGGGGTCAGGCGACGATCGAAGGGTTTCATCGAACTGATCCGTTAATTTAATATAGGAATGGACAAGCAACTGGAAGATATGAAGAGCATGCTTTGGGCCCAGCAGAAGTGGCCCGGCATCTATTATTTCAAATTTATTGTGCCCAATGATCCGGTCAAGCTGGAGGCGGTTAAACAACTTTTTGCCGATCAGGACAAGATCACCTATCGCGTATCCCGTGATATCCGGTACATTGCCATCTCCTGTAAACAGATGATGGAACATCCCGATTCTGTGTTGGCCATCTATTCTGCAGCCTCTGCCATCGAAGGGGTGATGGCCTTGTAGTTCTGCCGGGATAACAGAGGCTCTCGTTGCATGGCCTCCTTTCTTTTTGTTTACCTTAAAATTTCAATAGCATGTTGTCTGGAAACAACTCATTTTTGAAGCGTTTTGCCCTGATCTTTCTCTTGTCGGTATTCCTTGTACCGGTGTTGCAAGCGCAGTCGCTCGAAGAAAAAATCAAATCCCTGCCCGATGTGATCTCCGTTGAGAAGATGGAGAACAATCCCTTCTTTCAGGAGGCATATGTGGTCCTGGTAAAGCAACCCCTCGATCACCTGCATCCGGAGAGAGGAACATTTCCGCAGCGGGTTTTTGTTTCCCACCTGGCTTTCGACCGACCGGTGGTGTTTGTGACCGAAGGTTATGGCGGAGGATATGCTGCCAGCAAGCGTTACGTAGAGGAGTTGTGTCCGATCCTGAAAGCCAATCAGATCTTCGTGGAACATCGGTTTTTTGGCAAATCCAGGCCTGAGACCATTGATTGGAAAGACCTTTCAGTTGAAAATGCGGCAGCTGATCAACACCATGTGGTCGTGCTATTCAAGAACATTTATGGCGGGAAGTGGGTGAGTACCGGTATCAGCAAAGGGGGAGAGACCGTTTTGTATCACCGGACCCTTTACCCGGCGGATGTGGATGCTTCGGTTCCCTATGTTGCCCCTTTGAATTTCTCGGTGGAAGAGATGCGGCATCCGAAATTCATTGAGAAAAAGGTAAG
>JAJTBP010000147.1 GCA_021286825.1 Marinilabiliales bacterium
GATTCATTCCTTTGTATTTCAACTCATTCTCATCTTTTTCCTTGCTGAAAATCCGTTTGATGAAACTTTTGGAGACAGGCTGTTCCAGACGGAATCCCTTGTCTTCCGTATCCACGATGATCTCCCGATTCTCCGCTCCGTCGGTATAGGGAACGATCTCTTCCTTGTCCGATCCTTCACCTTTTGGATCGATGTCAAGCTTGTCGAACCGCTGGGAGATGGTGGAGGGCAAGTTGTGTGAAGCATAGGTATTGACGGTCATGGACCTGGGATCCCTGTTCAGAAGGAAAGTCAACCTTTTGGATTGTTTGGCACCGATGATGATGGTTTTTTCAATGTTGTCGTCCGGATTGCCTCCTCCGCCCATCATGAACATACGACGGCCACCTCCGCCGCCACCGCCACCGAATCCACCCAAACGGAAGGTCACGGTGATGGCACCCGAGATCGCTTCAGTATTGGTCAGGGTAAAGGAGACCACGGTCTTGATTTGGTCATCTTTTTGGATTTTGTAGGCTTTTGTATCAATGATGATGTATCCCGGCAGGGTCACTGCGGTATACCATTGGGGCAAGTATTGCGTCAGATCCAGGTTGAAGTTGTTGCGCATCTCACCGTTCAATTCCTCCACTGAGATGTTTCTGAATTTTCTTTCATCGAGGAAGCTTCGGATGAATTCTTCGAATTTGTCGGGTCCGACGGCTCCTTTCATCAAGGCAAACAGAAATCCGCTCTTGGTCTGCACCACATTGTTCAGGATGTCGGCATCCTGTTGTTTCTCAAGGATTTCGGCAAAGGATTTGCTTTGCAGCGCGATGTTGCCTTTTTCATCTCCGGAAAGGCCCATCATGTTCCGCATGAAATTGTTTCCGCCTTCCGTTGCACTTCTGGAAAGATAGGATTCGACAACACGGTTGGTAATGGGATAATCTGCCGAGCTGATGAAGTTCTGGTAGTTGTAGTAGTTGGGGAAAATGAAGTAGGGGTTCAGCACATCGACTACGTTCATCGGTGGGGGTCCGCCAATCCGGATGCCTCCGCCAAAGCCCATGTTGTCGATCTTGCTGTTCAGAAGTGTGGAATTGACAAAACGCTTGAGATAATTTGCCTCCGTTTCCTTCGGGGAGATGGTCTCATTCATGTCCCGCATGTTGTTGTTGGCGAAGCGTTTGGCAAGTGCAAAGTTGGCCCCGTTCATCTTGTAGCCTCCTTCGGCAAGATAAATGGTCTCGGGTTGTACCTGTTCCCCGGCACTCGACCAGGCATGGTTAAACGAGACAAATTGGACCGGGATTTCAACCAGTTGCAGACGTTGGAAGGGGTATTCACGACGAATCTTGATCTCCCAGCTCTTTCTCAGGTCCCGAATAACGGGCGTAATGGAATCGGCCAGGTTCTTGAAATATTGGTCGAAGGTGTTGTGACCTTTCATGAAGCTCAAAGAATACTCCACCTTGTCGATCTCCAGCTTTCTCGTCACATATTTACCGGCAGCCAATGAGATTTGGGTCAGGGGTTGCTCGGGAACGAAGCTGGTCACACCATTGGCCTCTTCCGATTTCTTGCCTTGTGAGAGAACCGTCAATCCTTTGGCTGCCTTGACCGTCAGTTTGTATCGGGTGAACTGGGTGGCCAGCCAATTCAATCCTTTGGAAGAATAGCTGATACCGGCCGTGGGATACCAGTGGGTTTCGGGAGTCAGCAGCAGGTAGTCCGGCAGCACGAAAGCATGTTTCTTGTCGAGGACGCCGTTCCAGTTGGTTTTCCATTTTTCCAGCTGGTCTGCCGATTGATCCAGGTAACAGAAGGACTCATCGATTGTACCCTTGTATTGAAGGTTGACCTCCAGTGAATCGCCCGGAGCCAATGCCTTGTCGGGTTCTACCTGGATGATCTGAAGCTCCCGGGTGTATTTGGCACCCGAAAATCCGGTGAGTTCCAGTCCGGGATTCAACGTCAGTACAAATTTGCTGATGGGTGTCTTGCTTGTATTTTTCAGGTTCAACTTCGCCGATGCGGCAAGGTTGTCACCCAGATGTTCGAGGTTGATGTCGCAGGAGGAGACCTGAACGATTGGTAATCCGGCCAGCTTATCATTGAGGGCGATCATCTCGGAACGGTGTTTTTCTTCCGTTGAGAGGTTGCTGATGTACACGATCCCGAGCAACAGGCCAATGCCAATGAACACACCCGCAAAAACCGTAACCGTTTCAGAGACAAACCGGGACTGCGACAGCCGTTTCAGCAAAAGGATGGTGAGACAGATGAATCCCAATCCCAGGAAAAGATAGATTCCTCTTTGCAGCAAGATGTACTTCAGATTACTGAATCCAACCATTTCGGACCAGGTCATCGGCAGTTTGAATGCCATGTAATCGAAGATGTTGTGGAATTTGGTCTGCAGATAGAAGAGGGTGGCTGCAATGTAACCCAACAGCACCAAAAAGGTGACGGCCTGGTTTTTGATCACCGACATCAGGAAGAAAGAGAACCCCATGATGAAGATCAGGGTGGGAATGCTGATCAACAAAAAGTAATAGAGGTAAGGCATGACGTTGAACCGGGTGTAGGGAGAGGCCATGTTGAAGATGGCTACCATCACCAGAGCGATGGCATTCAGGGTAACAAACACCCAAATGTTTCCCAATGTCTTGCCGATGACATAGTCGGCGTTGGTGATGGAACGCATGTATACTACCTCCGTTGTATCCAGTTTCTTGTCTTGTTTCAGAAACTCCGAGGCAAGGAAGACGGCGATAACGGCCTGTGCCAGGTTGACGATGTACAGGTTGGTAAAAGGTACCATCGATGGGAGGGAGATCATGTCACCATTGGGGAACCCGATTCCGGTCTGGGTACCAAAATTGTACAGGAAGACAAAAACAAGGGATAGGATTGAAAAAATCCTGAAGAACCAACTCCTGAACAAAGTCTTGGATTCGTACTTTGCTACGGATAATATGTTGTGAATAGCTCTCATAATCAAGGTTTTTTAGAATTAATCAGATTTCAATCCATTTTTGGTTGAGAACATTCTCCATGTAATTCACATAGGCATGCTCCAGATTGGGTTCAATTCTTTCGCCATAATAGCCATTGATCTCCTTCGCTACCACTTGTACCTCCCAGCCACCTTCGGTTGGGATAGAAGAGATGATCGGATATTTTTCCTGGATTTCGAAGTATTCGGTCTCGGTGGCAGAGATTTTCCATACATTTTCTCTGGCCATGTTGATGAGATTTTCGGGAGATCCCTTGTAGGAGAGAATGCCTTTGTTCATCAGGGCCATATCGGTACAGGTGCTCGAGATGTCTCCCACGATGTGTGTAGACAAGATGATGACCACATCCTTGTCACTGACACGTGTCAGCAAGTTTCTGAAGCGAATGCGCTCTTCAGGGTCAAGACCCGTGGTAGGTTCGTCCACAATGATCAATTTGGGATCGCCGATCAAGGCCTGGGCAATCCCGAGGCGACGTTTCATCCCCCCGGAAAGGTTATTGGCGAATCGGTTCCGCGCTTCGTAGAGACCTACCTCCTCGAGCATCCTTTCCACAGTGTCCTTTCTGACCTTGGAATTGGTCAAACCGGCAAGACGGGCGGCATAATCCAGAAATTCGTAGGTCTTCAGTTTGGTAAAAAAGCGGAAGTCCTGAGGCAGATAACCCAGCATGTTGCGTATTTCCTTACGGTTCTTCATCAGGTCGAGTCCGTTCACGAGAACTTCGCCGGAGGAGGGTTTCATCAGGGTCACCAGGATACGCATCAGCGTGGACTTTCCGGCACCGTTGGGGCCAAGCAATCCGAACATGCCACTCTCAATGGTCATGTTCATATCTTTAATTGCGTGATTCCCATTGCGGTACACTTTGTTGAGGCCTTTGATCTCAATCTTCATAAGAGGTTGTGCTTAAAAAATGTGCTGCAGCAATATGGCTAATCGTTGATTGTCACTCGAATTGGACACGATTCTATGTAAATGGTTTAACGCAGAACAGTTAAATAAAGCGATCCGCCTCAGGTGGGGTATGTGTCAGCATATCAGTTACATGGTAGGTCTGGAGAGGCAGTCTGCTGCACAGGTGAGGTGAACTATTTTTTCGAAACGGCAAATGTCCAAAACCGCATGGGCAGACCCTTGTGAAAGGATGGGATGGATTTCTGTAAAAAAAGAAGGGCTGTCTTTTCGGACAGCCCTGACAATTTTATTTCGCCTGTATCATTTACTTCACTTTTTGAACAATGGCGCTGAATGCGGCAGGATTGTTCATGGCAAGGTCGGCTAAGACTTTGCGGTTGATTTCGATGTTGGCGGCCTTCATCTTGCCCATAAACTGGGAGTAGGAGAGACCTTCCGCACGAACTGCTGCATTGATACGCTGAATCCAAAGAGCGCGGAATAACCGTTTTTTGACTTTTCTGTCACGGTACGCATACTGGAGACCTTTCTCCCATGTGTTTTTGGCAACCGTCCAGACTGTTCCTCTTGAACCAAAGTATCCTCTGGTGAGGGAGAGCACTTTCTTGCGGCGGGCTCTCGAGGCCACGTGATTAACTGATCTTGGCATTTTTGCTGTTTTTAGGAAAATGGCGATTCTGACAGTTCAGAATACTTGTAGGCGCATTTCCCGGTTAATGAATAATTTATGCGGAAATTAACGCATGGCCAACAGCCTTTTTACATGGGCTGTATCGGTCTCAGCAACCATACCCCAGTGGGTCAGATTGCGTTTGCGTTTCGTGCTTTTTTTGGTCAGAATGTGACTCTTGTAAGCATGTTTCCTTTTGATGCTTCCAGTTCCGGTCAGCTTGAAGCGTTTTTTTGCGCCGGAATTCGACTTCATTTTAGGCATCTCTGTCTAATTTTAATTACTTTTTCTTTTTGGGCGAAATAAAAATGGTCATCCTTTTCCCTTCCAATTTCGGCAATTGTTCAACTTTGCCGTAATCTTCCAGTGCGTTTGCGAAGCGGAGTAAGAGGATCTCACCCTGCTCGTTATAAAGTATCGAACGTCCCTTGAAGAACACGTAGGCTTTTACCTTGGCGCCCTCCTGCAGGAACTTTTCGGCATGTTTCAGTTTGAAATTGTAATCGTGCTCGTCGGTGTTGGGGCCAAAGCGAATCTCCTTCACGACGATCTTAACCGCCTTGGCTTTCAGCTCTTTCTGCTTTTTCTTCTGTGCATAGACGAACTTCTGGTAATCAACGATCCTGCAAACCGGCGGTTCTGCATTGGGGGAAATCTCGACCAAATCGAGCTCCATTTCATCGGCCTTCCGAAGAGCATCCTGGATTCTGTAAACACCCTGTGGCTCAACATTATCGCCAACCAGCCTTACTTCCGGAACACGAATCTGATGATTGATCCGGAACAATGATTTCTCTTCTTCTTTCGGAGCTCTTGGCCCCTTGGTCCTGATAACTGCTATGGCTTTATCCTCCTATGATTTAGTTAATTATACAATTCTGACAACATCGAGCTTACCTCCTTGCGGATCTTATCCCTGAATTCAACGAGCGTAAGCGTACCCTGATCGCCCTCTCCCTGACGACGAACAGCTACACTTTCGGTTTCACTCTCTTTTTCGCCGACGACCAGCAGATAGGGAGTCCTTTTCATCTCGTTGTCACGGATTTTCCTGCCTATCTTTTCGTTACGTTCGTCAACGACGGTGCGAATATCGGAATTATTTAGAAATTCTGAAACTTTTTGGGCATAATCGTTGTACTTTTCGCTGATCGGTAAAACGACTACCTGCTCCGGAGTCAGCCAGATAGGAAATTTACCGGCTGTGTGCTCGATCAATACGGCGCAGAAACGCTCCATCGATCCGAAGGGAGCCCTGTGGATCATCACTGGCCTGTGGCGTTTGTCGTCGGCTCCGATGTACTCCAGGTCGAACCGCTCGGGCAGGTTGTAATCCACCTGAATGGTACCCAGCTGCCAACTTCTGCCGATGGCATCCTTCACCATGAAATCGAGTTTGGGACCGTAAAAGGCCGCTTCACCCAATTCCGTCACCGTTTTGAGCCCTTTTTCTGCGCAGGCTTCGATGATGGCACTTTCTGCCTTTTCCCAGTTTTCGTCCGATCCGATGTATTTTTCTTTGTTGGATGGATCCCTTAGCGAAATTTGCGCTGTGTAGTTTTCAAAGTTCAAGGCCTTGAAAATGATGAAGATAATGTCGATAACCTTCAGGAATTCCTCCTTCAGCTGATCGGGACGGCAGAAGATGTGGGCATCGTCCTGGGTAAATCCGCGGACGCGGGTCAAACCGTGCAATTCGCCGCTTTGTTCATATCGGTACACGGTTCCAAACTCGGCCAACCTTACCGGCAGATCCTTGTAGGAACGAGGCTTGAACTTGAACATCTCACAGTGGTGCGGACAGTTCATGGGTTTCAGCAAATACTCTTCACCTTCCGTAGGAGTCTTGATGACCTGGAAGGAGTCCTTGCCATATTTTTCGTAGTGTCCTGAGGTCTTGTAGAGTTTTACGTCGCCAATGTGGGGGGTAATGACCTGGTCGTAACCGAATTTTTTCTGGACGGTTTTGAGGAATTTCTCCAGTTGCTCGCGCAACATGGCGCCTTTGGGCAGCCACATGGGCAATCCCTGGCCTACTTCCTGCGAAATCATGAACAATTCCATCTCCTTGCCAAGTTTGCGATGGTCGCGTTTCTTGGCTTCCTCCATCAGAACCAGGTATTCCTCCAGCAACTTCTGTTTGGGGAATGTGATTCCGTAGATGCGGGTCAACATCTTGTTTTTTTCGCTGCCACGCCAATAGGCACCGGCTATGTTGGTTAACTTCAATGCCTTGATGTATCCGGTATCCGGCAGGTGAGGCCCGCGGCACAGATCCGTGAAATTGCCCTGTCTGTAGAGGGTGATGGTGCCGTCCTGCAGCTCAGAGATCAACTCCTGCTTGTAGGGATCCGCTTTTTCGCTGAAGAGTTTCAGTGCATCTTCCTTGGAAATTTCGGAGCGAACGATGGCGGCCTTGGTCCGGGCCAACTCCATCATCTTCTTTTCAATCTCTGTCAGATCTTTTTCTGTTATGGTCTGACCCTCAGGAAGATCGATGTCATAGTAAAAACCGTTGTCGATGGAGGGCCCGATTCCGAATTTGGTACCAGGGAAATAAGCCTCGATCGCTTCAGCCATGATGTGGGCAGATGAGTGCCAGAAGGTTTCGCGTCCTTCCTTGTCATCCCAGGTATGCAGCCGGATGGAAGCATCGGTGTTAATGGGCCGCATCAGGTCGCGAACCTCTCCGTTAACCGAAATAGCCAAAACTTCCTTGGCCAGACTCCTGCTGATTGCCTCCGCAATCTCCATCCCAGTTACGCCTGCAGCAAACTCTCTGACAGACTGATCGGGTAATGTAATCTTGATCATCTTGGTTTTTTTATGAAGGGGCAAAATTAAGCAACTTCAACCTATTCTTCAACATCCAAACCCATCTTTGTGAACGAAAGATATGAACCAATCCACCTTTTTTTCGACATTCTCCCTTATTCTGCCCTGTCACGGAGAATATTTTTATTTTTGACTGTCATTTCGGATCTTTCGGCATGGCTGGTAAGGGACCCTCTTGACCAGTTACCGCAAGGGTCCGTTAACATGGGCGGATCGTCTCGACTTCATTAAAATCTATTGGATATGTTTAGAAAACAATTGTTGTTTTGGCTGGGATTTTCTCTATCGCTTGCCCTGCAGGCGCAGCAGCTGACCCTCGAGGATGTGGTCATCAAGCGGAGTTACGGACAGAAAGCGGTTTACGGACTTGCCTCCATGAACGACGGAGAGCATTACACGACGCTCGAAAACAATGGAACGACCCTCGTCAAGTACAGTTACAGGACAGGGCTCAAGGTGGCCACCTTGCTTGATCTTCGGGAACTGAAGAATGATTCACTCAAAAGCATCTCAGATTACCAGTTCAGCAGCGATGAGGGCAAGGTGTTGCTGATGACAGACAGACGGCAGATCTACAGACGATCCTTCACCGCCAATTACTTTGTCTACAATTTTGTCACCCGCGAGCTGACGCCCCTTTCCACAGCGGGTCGGCAACAGTTGGCAACCTTTTCACCCGACGGGGAGCGGGTGGCCTTTGTGCGCAAAAACAACATCTTCGTGCGAAGCCTCCGGTTTGGGACCGAAAGACAAATCACCACAGACGGAGAATTCAACAAGATCATCAACGGTGCTCCCGACTGGGTGTATGAAGAGGAGTTTGAATTCAACAAGGGCTTTGAATGGTCGCCCGACAGCAAGAAAATTGCCTACATGAAGTTCAACGAGACCGATGTGCCCACTTACCACATGACGATGTACAAGGGGCTGAAACCTGAACTGAACCAGAACCGGCTCTATCCGGGCGATTACAGTTTCAAATACCCGAAAGCCGGCGAGAAAAATGCAGTGGTTGAGATATGGGTGTACGACATCAAGGGTGGTTCCAACATTCATATGGATACCGGGAAAGAGCATGATGTGTATCTGCCCAAGATTGCCTGGACCCCTTCGGCTTCCGACCTGGGAATCATCCGGATGAACCGTC
>JAJTBP010000148.1 GCA_021286825.1 Marinilabiliales bacterium
GGTTGACGGGTTTACCCTTCCGATCCATCGATGCCTGTAGAATTGAGGCCAGACAATCTTCGTCGGGGGTGGCATTGAAATCTCCCATGAGCAAAATCCTGCAACTCTTGTCGTGGTTGAACAAGGAATCCAGCCGATGCCTGAGTAGCCCGGCTGCATAGTTCCTTTTGCCTGTTGTTTGCATGTATCCACCGGCTCTTGAGGGCCAGTGGTTGACAAAAAAACAGACCCGCTCTCCTGCGATCCGGCAGTCGAATTGCAGGATATCTCTCGAATTGAATGGCTTAGCAGCCGTAGGGCCTACGGCAATGAAGTGAAAGGATACAGGCATTACCCGATTTTTTTTGTAGAGCAAGGCCACATCGATGCCTCTCGGATCGGGTGATTCCTTGTGCACGATGCCATATCCGATCTCTCCCAGCGGGGTGTTTTTAAGCAGAAATTCCAGAACATCAAGGTTCTCAATTTCTGCGAATCCGATGATATCCGGGAAAGTCCCCCCTGCAGCCGAAATCAGGGCCTTGTATATCCTTCCCGCCTTTTCCTTCATGTGGTTAACCGTCCAGTGGTTTTTCCCCTTGGGTGTATATTCTCCGTCATTGGTTGTCGGATCATCGACGGTATCGAAAAAATTTTCCACATTGTAAAAAACCACCTTGAAACGGTTTGGATTTTCCCACGGATTGTAAGCGGTACCTGACACCACGCAGAAAAATGTCAGGCAAATCAGGAGGCAACACAGGGTGGATCTCATCTATTTTTTCTTTTCTACTCTTTCAAAAGCACCCAAATCCGGAGCGGCATCTGCATTGCGATCCACACCTTTTAAATCCAGGGGATAAGTCTTGGCATAGACATTGGATCCTTGATCTTTTGCCCCCGAAAGTGAATCGAGCTCAAAGTTTCCTTTGGAAGGATTGATGAATCTGGGTAAAGCATTTCTGATGAGGTGGATAAACCGATCTGGCTCGGTAAGTTTTACTGTATCTGATAGCTGGACCAGGCATCGGTCAAAGAAGTAGTTGCTTTTTCTTGACCTGTCCAACGATAGGTTCAGTTCTGTGGAATTCGATCCCCCAACAATACAATTCCCAAAGGTTGCCTGCGTCAGATCCCCCGTATATTTTGTGCCATTGGAGGTATTGACGAGGTAATTGGAAATGGTAAGGGTAGGATTCAATCGATAAATGTTGTTCCCTTCTCCATTGTAATTGGCAAAAGTGGAGTGATAAAACTGATAGTCACCGCCGAGCAGAAGGGCGGTGTTGTAATAACCTCCGTTCACAATGAGACAATTGTAGGCCAATATCTTTGATTTCATGGCCCACAAGCCCGACCAGCTCATGTTTTCGATACGGGTATTGGAGAGGATAAGCGATGCGTATCCGCTCTTTTCGATGTTTCCGACTTGAAGACCGATGTTGGCATTCCGGATGATGGCATAATCTATGAAATTGTCATGACTGCCCGAGAGTAGTGTAACACCGTTCCATTGGTCCGGAAGATTGGCAAATCCACTCTCCAGCCGATCTCCTCTCATCAAAACGGGATCCGTCTGGGTCCCTTTGATGATCAGCGTTCCTTTGATGATCAATCCGGCATTTTTGTGAAAATAGATCAGGGTTCCCGGTTCGATGGTCAGGGTCTGACAGGAATCCACATAGGCGTAATCGTAGACCAGATAAGGCTTCTCCCTGGTCCAGGTGGTGGTTCGGATCTCTTCCGATTTGACCATTTTGAAATCCTGACCATAGGCAAGTAACTTGATTTTTTGTTCAAGACCACCGGACCGGAAAAGGATGGAATCTTCAGCCAGCATGACTTTCTGCCCACCATTCCTGGCTAGATTGGCCTCAACAAAGATAAAGATGCTGTCGTGTGGAAGAATCTCCACATTGGATACTTCGTTGGAAGCCTCTCCGTTCACATTGATCCGGAAATTGCTTGTTTCTCCCCCGGCTAAACGGATGGAGGAGATGGATAGCAGGTTGGAAGAGGTGTTGTAGATCCTGACACTTTTGGTGATGGAACTGATTGAGGTAAAAATTGTGTCAAAAGTGAGGGTGTCGGTTGAAATACTCAGTCGTTTTAAGCCGGAGTCGCCTTCGCCTTCTTTCTGACATCGTCCGAAGAGGAGTACCATCAGAATCACTACCGATACTTTCAGAAAGCCTTTCATAGGGAGTTGGGCTTTGGGTGAAGCGAACTTAAAACTGCTGCTGCAATGTAGTCACTCAAATATACGGAAAAAAAACGAGAAATTTTAACTTTTTTTAAGAAATGTATTGGTTACGTTTCCGGATCAGGAAAAGGCCAACAAAAGTGAGGGCTCCATTGATGATGATCAGTTCGAATCCGATCTGATAACCTTGGAAAAGCATTTCGGACCAACGATTCAATGCCCATGTGATCAACGGAGCAGCAATTGAGACCAAGGGTACATATTTGTCTTTCACCTTCCATCGGGTCAGCATCCCGAATGAAAACAGGCCAAGCAAGGGACCGTAGGTGAGTCCGGCAACCTTGAATACGGCCACTACCACACTTTGATCATTCACCGCTTTGAAGATGAGGATGACCACCAGCAGCAGCAGCGAGAAAGAGACATGGGTCCATCTTAGCAACCGCTTTTTTTCGGCGTCACCCCGTTTCGCTACGTTCAGAAAATCAATGCAGAAGGCAGTCGTTAGAGAGGTCAAGGCTGAATCCGCACTGGCATAATTGGCAGCGGTGATTCCCAAAAGAAAAAAGATACCCACGGCAAGACCCAGATGGGACATGGCCAGTAAAGGAAAGAGGTCATCGCTTCTTTTCGGCAAAGAGATGTTGTGGGCATTGGCATAGAGATAGAGCAAGGCTCCCAGTGTCAGGAACATCCAAACCACCAGTACAAAGATACTGCTGAATGTCAGCATATTTTTT
Source organism: Marinilabiliales bacterium (assembly GCA_021286825.1). Taxonomy (GTDB): domain Bacteria; phylum Bacteroidota; class Bacteroidia; order Bacteroidales; family Prolixibacteraceae; genus CAINVV01. The sequence continues at coordinate 2,923 of JAJTBP010000148.1, forward strand.
CTGGCCTCTTTCAGGTTTCGGCAGGTAAGGTTCTTTTGCATCATGTCCTGATCGAGTCCCGACATGACAATGGTAATGAAGATGCCTGCCAGGAATTGCTTGAAGAAAAATCTGCCGGACTTCCAGTCCCATTCAAAAATCTGGGAATAGCTGCTTTTGTTAACTTGTCCGATCATCTCTCCCAGGCTCCATCCAAAACCCTTGAAGATAAAGAGGATGGTAAGCAAAACAGCCGAAAGTAGAAAGATGGTCTGAAGCGAATCGGTATAGATGATAGTTTTGACTCCGCCTTTGGTCGTATAGACCCAGATCAGGACGATGCTGAGGAAGACCGTCAGGCCAAATGGAATGCCGAATCGTGCAAAGAACGCCAATTGCAAAACTTCGGCTACAAGATACATGCGAAACGCAGCTCCGATGGTTCTGGAAAGCAGGAAGAAGAAGGACCCGGTCTTGTAGGAGAAAAAACCCAACCGCTCTTCCAGATAGCTGTAGATGGAAATGAGATTCATCCGGTAATAGACCGGAAGCAGCACAAAGGCAATGATGAGATAGCCTACAAAATTGCCCATCACAAATTGAAAATAGGTGAAAGCAGAGTTGCCCACTTCTCCGGGAACGGAGATAAAGGTAACGCCGGATATGGTGGTGCCAATCATTCCGAAGGCAACAACAAACCAGGGAGATTTTCTGTTGGCTGTGAAAAAGGTCTCGGTAGTAGCCGATTTTCCAGTGAAATAGGCAACCACCATCAGTAAAAGGAAATATCCGGAAAGCAGCGATGCGACCAAATAAGGATTCATAAGCGTGGTCAATGGGTATAAAGGAGTGGTTGGATGGGTGGGAAGAAAGAGAGTAATCTACTCTTTGTACAACAGATATTTGGACCTCATTTTCTTATAATCCTTTAGTTCCGCCTTCCAGCTTTGTTCTATCTCTGATTCTGATTTTCCATCTTTGATCATTTTTAGGATTTTGTCGTCCCCCGTCAACAGGTTGAACCATCGCTCCCGGGACAAAAATGCCGCTGGCTGATCAAATTTATGGTACCATTCCAGAAAAAAGCGAAGCGTAAAAGAGGGGAGGGGATTCAGGTTGCGAAGGTCATCTCCGAAACAAGCTTTGTCTTTTTGCAACGGATTCATCTCAAACCCTTTCAATGATTGCGGAGTAAATTCAAAACTTCCCATTCGGGGATCGGGATAGCCAATCACCTGAAAGGGGAAGGTCGTACCCCGTCCGATGCTCACACTGGTGGCTTCAAACAGACAAAGTGATGGATAGAGCCGGATGGAAGCATAATTGGGCAGATTCGGTGAGGGCTTTACCGGTGGCTCATACGATGTGTGATGATCGTAGTTTTTGACTGGGATTACTTCCAGAGAACAGAGCTGTTTGTTGGCAAGCCAGCCCTCTCCGTTGATCATACGGGCCAATTCTCCCACTGTGCAGCCATGCACAATTGGTAGGGGATCGACCCCAACACCCGAATGAAAAGGCTCCTTCAGGATGGGTCCGGCACAATAGTCACCGTTGGGATTGGGCCTGTCCAATACCAGAAGTTTTTTACCTGATGCGGCACATGCCTCCATCACATAGTGAAGGGTACTGATATAGGTATAAAATCGACAGCCGACATCCTGAATGTCGTAAATCAACAGATCAATCTGTTCCATCTGCTCCGGACTGGGGCGGTTTGTCTTTCCGTAAATGGAAAAAATGGGGATTCCGGTTTTAGCATCTGTGGTGTTGCCAAATTTTTCACCGGCATCCGCTTCGCCTCGAAATCCATGTTCCGGAGCATAGATCGCTTTGACCGCGATACCGGATCGTTGAAGAAAATCTGCCAGATGTTCCTGTCCGACAAGCGAAGTGTGATTGACTACCAATCCAACTTTTTTATCCTTCAACAAAGGCAAATATTGGCTGGGTTGGTCCGCACCGCAAATCGGCGTGAGATTGCCTGCATTCAGCGTGTAAACGGTCAAAAGGAGGACCAATGCAAGCCATCCTTTTCTTTTGAAAGCAAATAGATGGCGAAGTGACATAAGAGTGGATTTTAGCTGGGTTATATTTTCTGCTAAGATAGGATTATCCAAACAAGAATTGAAATTTGTCGTACCAATTTTCATGGCGGATTGATGTTGAAATTTCGCTGTTTTGGTTAGTTTTGGGCAACTACGCTACGCATTCATCATGCTTAAGAAGATTTCAATCGTTATGCTTGTCGTGCTGATGGTTACCACACTGATGGCCCAAAGCAAAAAGAAGCCTGTCAAAGCGGTAAGGATACCCCATCCCTCCCGGATGGTCTCTCCCGCTCCCATATCTGCGGAAAGGAACAGGCGGCTTGCTGCCCGAATGTCATCCGCTTCCTCCATGGTGTTGGTAAAAAACAGCAGGCACCTGCTGCCCATGGAAAGGTTGGATACGGTTCACATCGCTGTTATCTGTGAAGGTCTTTCCAATGCCTCCTGGTTGAAGGAAGCCCTGGAACGATATGCAAAAATCGATTTTGTATCGGTAGATCCCAAAGATAAGCCAGAGGTGGTACGCGCCAAATTGCGTCCGGGATGGCAGGCCAATGTGGTGGTGCTGGCAATTGCCGATGAAAGGACGAACCCCTTGACTTCGCGGGCACCCGGTAGACCCAATGATTTTCCTGCTTCAACAGCTACACTTTGGGCAGAACGATTGGCTGATGGTTTTGGAAGGGATGCGCGCAAAATCCTCATGGCCTATGGCCCACCGGCCTTTCTGGACCAATGGGGCAATGCTGCCGATTTTGCCGCAGTGCTTTTTGCCCCGCAACCCAATTATGATACGATAGACCTCTCTGCCCAGTTGCTGTTTGGTGGCGTGGGCTGTTCCGGAAAGCTTGGTTTCGATCTGCAGAAATTCAGCAAAGGAGAGGGAATAACCCTTCAACCCATGGACCGGTTAAGCTATGTCCTGCCGGAGGAGGTTGGCATCGACTCATCCGAAGTGGTGCAGCGGGTGGATTCCATCATCTTGGCTAGTATCCGCAACAAAATATTTCCGGGTTGTCAGGTGCTGCTGGCCCAGAAGGGAAAGGTGTTCTACTCTGTCTCCTTTGGAAACCATACCTACGAAAATGGCATTCCTGTTCGCAAGGACGATCTGTACGATCTGGCTTCTGTGACAAAAGTACTTGCTCCTGTTCCTGCCTTGATGATGCTCTCAGATCAAGGAAAATTTCAGGTGGACAGGAAGATGAGCGATTATTGGCCGGATTGGAGGATCAGCAACAAATCTTCGGTCTTGATAGCCGATTTGCTGTCCCATCAGGCGCGTTTGAGACCAGGTGTTACCTTGTGGCCCATGACCATGGAGCGTTCGGGAGCCTACAAGCCAGAGTTGTTTTCGGGGGAGAGCAGACCCGGATATTCTCTGCGTGTTTCGAGTCATCTGTGGTTGACAGACAGTTATCCAGACAGCGTTTACAAGGCGATAAGGGATTCACCGCTGCTCAAGACCAAGAAATATGCCTACTCAGACCTTGGATTTGTCCTTTTTCCCAAATTGATTGAGAACCTCACAGGAGAAAAATTTGAGGATTTCCTCGATCACCATCTGTATGACGGTTTGGGGGCAGGTTCCTTGATGTTCAGACCCTATCTGAAGGTCCATCCGGAAAAGCTGATCCCCACCGAAGACGATAAATCCTTTCGGCAGGAATTGCTGCAAGGATATGTGCACGATGAAACGGCAGCCCTGATGGGTGGCATTTCAGGCAATGCAGGACTCTTTGGCAATGCCAATGATGTAGCCAAGGTGATGCAGCTTTTCCTGCAGAATGGGGAATATGGTCACCATCGGTACATGGGTGCTGAGACGGTGCGGAACTGGACCAGCAGTCACTTCAAGAAGGTGGTCAACAGACGGGGTTACGGTTTCGATAAACCGGGGTCACAGACCAAAAAACGGGGTGAAAAGAGCATTTATCCCTCTCCGCTGGTGTCAGAGCAGAGTTTCGGTCATTCAGGCTTTACCGGAACATTCGTCTGGGCAGACCCAGCCAACGGTCTATTGTTCGTATTTCTTTCCAATCGGGTTTATCCCACGCGAAACAATCACAAAATCAATACATTGGGAATTCGGTCGCTCTTGCTTGAAAGTCTTTACCATCTGGCTGGCAGGTAATTTTGATCAGATTTGGCAAAATATGTTTTAAAACAGCAAATTCTCCTATCGTTTCTATTTCGTTGTAATGATTTGTCTATCAATGTATAACAAATGTATTGACATTGGGGAACTGTTAAAAATTCTAAATTTCAAAAGCATCATTTTAATTGGCGTAACAGCAGTGTAACAACTTTCGGGTTTAAGTATTAACTTGGCTGAACGTAAATACAGAAAAAACTGAAATTTGCCAAATTAAACTTTTATTAACTTTTTAAAAACCAATATTATGACTGAGAAAATAACATTCAATGAGCTGAGAAAAATTAAAGATACTTTGCCTGACGGTTCGATGCACCGCATCGCCGATGAACTCGGACTCGATGTTGAAACCGTCAGGAATTATTTTGGTGGAGCCAACTATACGAAGGGTAAAAGTGTAGGAATGCATATTGAGCAAGGTCCCAATGGTGGGATTGTTTTGTTGGACGATACGACCATTCTTGAAAAAGCGCAGGAAATTCTGCACGGTATTTGACATTCGACTTTCTTTATATGGTTAAATGGTGTCTCAAACGATTGGGACACCATTTTTTTTGACACGGCCTGGAGGCACCGACGGCTGCTGCCAAGACAGCCAATCAGTCAGTAGGCTTGGAAGGGAGGACCCTATATTCCTACAAATTTTTAAATTCTGACAGCATGATTTTGCCAACGAATTGCACTAATTTTAGAAAGTGAAACCAAGGAATCCATTTGGACTTCTTCAGTAAATGAAAAATCAAAACCCATGAAACGAATCATCTTGCCTGCTCTGTTGATACTTCCCCTATTCCTTTCCGCCAAAGTGAAAGAAGTGAAGTTGTTCAATGGAAAGAATCTGAAAAACTGGGAGCAATACCTTCCGGCAAATGGAGAGAAACCTGCTGAGGCTATTTTTAGTGTTGTGGATGTGAAAGGAGAGAAACTGCTGAGAATCACAGGAGAGGTCAACGCTTCACTTGCCACCCGGAAAGAATACAGCAATTATCATTTGAGGATGGTCTTTAAATGGGGTACCAAGGTTTACAAACAAAAAAACTCCGGCATTTTATACCATAGTTATGGTCCCTTCGGTGAAGGTTTGGGTGTCTGGATGAGCGCACATGAATTCCAATTGTGCACGGGTAAGATGGGGGATTCCTACTGCATGGGGAACAGCAGTTTTGTTATCAATGCCTTGCCGGAAAATGATGGGAAAGCCTACCGATATGCCTCTACCGGGACCAAGGTTCAGTTTGGAACAGGCTATCAGGCAAAAAACTGTATGAAAATCCGGGACAATGAAAAGCCAGACGGAGAGTGGAATGTTGTGGATCTGTTTTGTTTTGGACAAACCTCCATTCATGTGGTC
>JAJTBP010000149.1 GCA_021286825.1 Marinilabiliales bacterium
TGAAGACAGAAGGATCTGACATCGGAACCTTTGACTTGAATACCTGTGTCTACAAAGACTTCAAGGCTCGCAAAGGATCCATCACCACACTTTCCAGAGACGGCAACTTTGTCTATGTCTATGAGAAGAAGGTGGTCACCAAGCTGAGCACGCACTGACAACAACCGCTTTACCAACCCATAGGGATGGATCTTTCGCAAGAGAGATCCATCCCAAACCAAAACCCAAATAACCGTCAAAAGGTCGACTGTATTGTCCAGGCACAATCCTGGGGCGATCCTGACAGAAAATTACATCACAAAAAACCTTTTACCTAAAAATCAAATTCGCATGAAAACAAGAATTTTTCCCATCGCCTTGCTTTTGGCCTTATCCTCTCTTCTTTTTACCTCCTGTTCCAAGGATTCTGGTGAGAGCGAAGTAAGTTCCGCCAGTCTGACAGCCGGCAAGAGTGACATTACTTTCAGCTATTCTGGCGACAAGAGCGGATCCTTCACAACCAATCAGTTGCTAGCCGGCTCCTTGCGCAATGCCACCTTTATGAACATTTCAGCCGGCAATAATCAGGGGACAACCGTCTATTCCGTCACCCTATTCGTCGAGTCCTCTTTACCGGCGGGAACATACAATTTCAAGACCCTCAATGCCGTACGAACGGATTTGATGACCTTCAGCATCACAGAACCCTTGACCAACAAGATCTCATCCTATACGGCGGATACCGATGCCAACAGTGATTTCACCCTGAACATTACCAAGAGTGATGCAACTGCCTTTGAGGGCAGCTTCAGCGGAACGCTCAAGAGTGCGGATGGAAAGTCGCTGACGGTCACGAATGGAAAAGTGGCCGCAAAATTCTGAAATTCTTTCCGTTACAGGAGTGGGAACACCGATTGGGCTACTGCCTCATCCGGTGACCCGAATGATTGAGATGGCTCCGGAGCATGGGATCACAATCCCGGACTCCGGAGTCCTCCTTTTTGATGGGTTGCAAGGGAATATTCAAGCCCTGTGGCACCTAACTGAAAGGATCAGCAAACCGCTCAAGGAGGGAAACATCCATCCCCAATGTCTGTGACACATCGTTTCCAGGACGATTTTCTGCGGATGAACGGATGGGTAATCCAAAGAATTGGCCCACCTACCTTGGCATAGACAAGAAATGTCTTCACTTCAAATCATTTGGGATGGAAACCTACGACTACCAGACCGTATGATTTGTAAACACCGAAATCATCTACATCGAAATATCCACGAAAACCTGTCCCTTGGTAGTTGTAATCAATGTAGAATTGATTTTCAGCATTGTATCCTTCGATGTTGAACCAATGTCCCTCCACTTTTCCTCCTTGCCCGGGAGCCGGGGAGTTGACAGTTCTGGCAGCAATCATCAAGGGTCGCCCATAGGCCAGTTCGGTCTTCAGCAATTTGATCCAATCCTCTCTGGAATACTCCCACCTTTTGGCGAAACGAACTTCGGAGGAGATGTTAAAATACTTTTTCAACGCATTGATGTAGTAGTCGTCAGGAGTTCCCGCATCAATGGCGTTGGTTAACCCAACTGCTCCGGCTTCCAGGAAGATGTTGGCAACATTTCTGTATTGAGCCTCTGAGGAAGTCTCACCCAAGGTCTCCGGAAGATTGTTGTAATCGATGGAGAGAGCCGAAAGATCGCAGTTGAATCGCACCTCATTTGTGGAATTCATGGCATCTATTTTTCCGATGCCACTGATTCTACCTCCCCAAAAGGCCAGCACCCGGGCAAGGGTGGTCGGACCACAAGGGGCTGGGTACTTGGAGTGAACCTGAGATGAACCAGCATAAGCAGGATAGTAGGCATTGTATGGCCAGGTAAATACACTCCATTTGGAGTGCATGAGCGGAGTCACCGATGGAGGCAAAGCATTCAGACTATAGGTGCTGAAGTTTAGGTCAGCACCATAACTTGTCCCTTTCAGGTTGGTGGCATAGGCTCTGATGTGGTAGGTTGTACCGGGCAAAAGGTCCGTCAGCATGATGGCAAAACTTCCTGCTCCTGAACCACCCGTGATTTTCTGACCCGATATGGTTGGATTTGCCGTCGTCCCCCAACAAATCCCTTTATCTGTCACATCGGCTCCCCCATTGTCCACGATGTCGCCACCGCAAACGGAGCGGGTCAACAGTATGTCGTAGGCAGCCAGGGTATTCACCTTAGGCAATTCGGTGGTTTTGACGGTCACGTTATAAGTTGAGGAAGAACCATCTTCAGCCGTGACGATATAGGCTGTAGATTGGGTGAAATCATTGACCGTCTGGTGACTGGTCTGAATCGTACTCCCAATTTTTACAACGGCTTTTTCAGAAGCCGTAAAGTTGGCTTTGAGTGTAGCCAGATTAACATCCCCTGGAATAAAAGCAGATACAGAAGAACCGCTAATGGTGGCAGATACATCAGCGCTCATGGCGGGATTGTCAGCACGCGAAAATCCAAAAGAGAGCATAAGTTTTTCAGCACTGGGATTTTCTTTTGAACAGGAAAGTACCATCAACATGGTTCCAATCCAAAAAAATGACAGCTTTTTCATTTCTGAATTCGTTAAAATGCTAGTGTTAGAGATTAATAGGTTTGGGTTGCTTGCTATTTTGTGATAGAGCAGCACAAAATACAGAACAATAAAACAATCTGTTCTAAAATTAATAAATTGAAATCTGTTTTCAAAATTTATTGGGTGATTTTTTGGAGGATCGTACACAGAAAGGCATCCCAATAATTAAGATACCCTTAAAAACAGGGGACACCTCCCCAATTTCCTCAAAAACGAAGGTTGAGAAGCTGAACAGAAATGGAGTCGCCCGTTTACTGGAACAAATATGAAGTTTCTTCCATAATTGATGCATTTTTAGAAAAAATCAATAATATTTTCAAATGTTTAAATTATTGATTAAATTCCTAATCCAGACATTTCTGTCTATTTAACCTTTAAACTGCTAACAATCTGAATCATGCAAAAATTCTTTCTTTTAGTCATTTGTCTGTTTGCGACTCTTTTTCCATCGTCCTTGAAAGCAGGCATCGATTGGACCGTTGCCGACAATGCGAAGGTGTATAGCAAAGATCCGTTAACCGAGCAAAATTATCTTTTTGATGTGACCAGGGGAACAAAGGCTCATGTGCTGGCACGGCGGGGTGCGGGAAGTTATCAGGTACAATTCTCTGATGGTCAAATTGGGTGGATGGATTACCGTTCCTTCCTGGAAACACGGAAATTATTTCTCACCCGCAACATAAACCGGTTTCCCAAGCCAGAACAATATGATTCCAATTTAAAGGGATATACTCCCAATGACACCCTCTATTATCTTGGATCCAATACCAAAGGCAATTACATTCAGGTAACTTCTCAACAGAAGTTGGGGGGCTGGATCATCAATCTGACGGCCTATCCCCTCGCCTACAAATTTGTACCCCTACGAGAAACGACGCCCATTTTGTATGCCGAGAACCTTTTCAAGAGCAGGTTGATGGGCAAGACCTTTTCAGCTATCTCTGAGAAATATGGAAATCCAGAATCGGTCCTGCGGAAAGGAAGTTTATTGAAGGCCACTTTTTCTCATATCACACTTGTAGCGGAGGGGAAACATTTTCATGGAGTCGTCCTGAATTTCCAAAATGATCAATTGGAATCAATCGAATTTTCCGATGCTGGGGAATCCATGTGGATAGAGCGCCTTCCCTTGGCAAGTCTTGTACGCACTGTGCCACTGGCCACTTTGTTTGTCAGACCTGTGACCAACAAAGTCGTTGACGTGACTGGTCAGGAGGAAAAGGGATGGATTCTTCCCACCTTGTTCCTGCTATTGAAATTTGCCCTTGTCATCCTCTTCTTTTCGATCCCGGTGGTATTGGCTAGATTGTCTCTTTTTCCGCTGCTTAGAGTCAAGATACTTCCCAACCGTCTGCTGAAGATTTTGAATTACCTGGTTTTCTTTTTTGTATTCTATCTGTTTTACCTATTGCTGATCCTGAATGTAGGGTATGTCTCGCCGGTATTCTTTACCATACTTACCTTTGGAGTACTCTATTTTGCCTACCGAAAGATTCGGATTAGTGAATTCAACCATAAGCGTATAGACAAAGACCGATGTCCCTCCTGCCGGGAACTTCATACAATAAAGTTTCTCAACTCGGAATTTATCAGCAAGAAACATGATTCAGAATCACATTCTTGGCGGACTTATGAAGGAAGAACGACAGCCCATGGTTATGCACAAGGTGTCCACGTAACCGTACATACCGATCATTACCAAAGTCATTCCACCACCAATCTGATCACCCTTTTTACTTACCATGATCATCACGAGTGCACACAATGCCACAGCAAGTTTTGGCTTCTCAGGATAGAAAAGAAATATGGGCATCTGTAGACTTCGGGTTGGATGCATTGGATTGGCCGCCCGGACCTATCCTATGTAAAAACGCGATGTTACGTTCCGATGTCTTACCAAACGATTGTACCGACGGCTCCGGCAGGGAGGGTGAGCGTCAAAATCTTGCCCTCGAAGTCCAGGCAACATTTTTTTGACTCTTTGGCATCATTTTGGAGGATGAGTACGAACTTCCCTTCCGGAGTTTTGAAGGCCACATTGGGACATTGACCCTTCATTTCCGATCCGATTCTAACGGAGCCCGGTCTCACAAATTTTGCTGCATGGGCCAGGATGTAGTAGGCCGGATTTCTTGTCACCTGATCGCCATCGAGAGTGATCGTGCCAAGGCACCTGTCGCATCCACCAACGGTATGCGGATCTTGGTTGGGATCGGCAGCCATGTTCCATTCCAGCACATTCCGGCACCAGTTTCTTGATGCCCCGATGATCAGGGTACGAACATGCCAGGCCAGGTCTTCGGGCAGATTGCCAGGGGCGCCCACCCACTGCTCGGTAAAATAGAGGTTCTTATCAGGAAACAGATGGTGGACTTCGGACAGATCTTCGATACGGCCTCCATAGAGATGAAAAGCGGATCCGTCCACATATTTTGCTGTCTCAGGGTCTTTCAGGATGGAGATGGGATAGCTGATCTTATCCGCGTTGTGGTCATATAGCAGGATTCGGGTGTGGATGCCCGCCTTCTCGAATGCTGGACCCAAATGGTCACGGATGAACAACCCCTGGTCTTCGGCCAGCATCAGCATGCTGGGGACATTGCCCGGATGGAGGGGTTCGTTTTGAATGGTGATCGCATCGATGGGGATACCCTCCTGTTTCATGGCTTGTATGTAGGCAACGAAATAACGGGCATAAACGTCGAAGCAATCTTTTTTGAGTGATCCCCCTTTGAATCCGTTGTTGGTCTTCATCCAGGTGGGAGCAGACCATGGGGAGGCAAGAATTTTGAGGGTTGGTTGGATGGTCAGAATCTCCTTCAGCAACGGGATCAGCTCCTTTTGTGCCGGTGCGATGGAGAAATGGCGAAGATCGAAATCGGGCTCTCCTGTCGGGACATCGTCATAGGTATAGGGTTCAGCGCTCAGGTCGGATGCTCCCAACGTGATGCGCAGGTAACTGATGCCGATGTCGGAGCCTTTGGTACCAAAGAGTTCCTTCAGGAGATTGTGACGGGCGGCCGGACTCATTTTGGCAAATGCCGTCGCGCTTCCATCGGTGAAGCAGTTGCCAAAGCCATCCATCGTTTGAAACTGTTCATTCGGGTATATCCGAAGGGTTTCACCGGTTGCGGGCTGCTGCCGAAATCGGAGCGTTTCTTTCTGTTTTTTAAACAAGATGCCGCTCTGCGGATCGGTGAGCCAAAGTTCGGCCTTGTGGCTGCCTTTGTATCCGGCCGCATAGGCCATTGTGGCCGCAAAAACCAGGGCCAGTGAAAAAATCCAGCGAATGGAACGTTTCATAGAATAGAGTATTTCATGGATTCAAATCGTCACGGAAGGAACAACAAACTGACCAGACGGTCGAAATATGCCCTGCGATCCCTGGAGGAAATGCTATTTTTTCTGATAGACCCTTACATAATCGACACACATGGACCTTGGAAAGATGGAATCATCCACCCCTTTGGCGCCACCCCAGTTGCCACCAACTGCCAGGTTGAGCAACAGATGAAATGGCTTGTCGAAAGGCCAGGCCATGTATCCGGTTCCTTCGTTGTGAAAGGTAAAAACGAGCCGATCATCGACGTAGACACTGTATTGCTGCGGATCCCATTCCAGGGCATAGAGATGAAATTTTGTATAGCAGTCGGGGATGGTGATTTTGTCGTTTTTCTGCGTACGGTCCACATGGTTGTAAGCCTTCGTATGGGCTGAACATACGATGACATAGGGGTCATAGCCCACATTTTCCATGATGTCGATCTCGCCCGAAGCGGGCCATCCACCGTAGCTATCGTCGGTGGAGAGCATCCAGATGGCGGGCCACATGCCCCTGCCATCGGGGAGCTTTGCAGAGACTTCTATTCGGCCGTATAGCCAATCCCCTTTGTGTTTGGTGATCAATCGGGCCGAAGTGTAGGCATGCCCTTCATCATTTTCCTTCAATGCCGTGATGGTCAGCAACCCATCCTTGACGAATGCATTTTCTTTTCTGTTTTTGGTATAGAACTGTGCCTCGTTGTTGCCCCATTTCCAGGCATTGCCGGCAGTATCCCAGCTCCAGCGGGTGCTATCCGGCAAACCGGTATAGCTGAATTCATCGTTCCATACCATCACATAACTTTTGGAATCGGACGATGCCGCCATTTGCTGACCGTTGACAGCGGTGAAACCAACAAAGCACATCATCATGAAAAAGGCCATACATTTTTTCATAGCGGGTTAATTAAGTTGCAACACATCCTCCAAATTAATGAATGTCAGAAAATTATCCAAACAATTATTGAACGGCAAACTCTCCGTGAAGTCCTTCGGCCGAATTGGGAGCTATCCAAAGATCGAAATCACCGGGTTCAATCACTTCGCTTTTCCCGTTGAAAAAGGCGAGATCGGATGCATGGAGGGTAAACTCCACGACAGTACTCTTGCCATGCGCCAGATGAATTCGTTTGAAATCCTTCAGTTCCTTTACTGGCCGGGTGATGGAGCCCACACGGTCCCGGATGTAGAGTTGCACCACCTCATCGGCATCCGTTTCTCCGGTGTTGGTGAGGGTTGCCCGGGCGACCAGGGAACCGGTCACAGACATGGCCATGGCCGACAGTTGCAGGTCGCTGTAATGGAAAGTGGTATAGCTCAGTCCAAAACCAAAAGGCAACAAGGGAGTGAATCCATAATCCAGGTGATAGGAGCGGTATCCCAGGGAAGTCTGGGGATTGGAACCAGCGATGCTGTCGATGGGAACCCAGGATTTTGAAGTGGCAGGTCTTCCGGTATTGTTGTGATAATAGTAGAAAGGTATCTGACCCGATCCCTTGACAAAGGTAACCGGCAATTTCCCTGAGGGGGATACTTTTCCGAACAAAAGATCAGCCAGAGCCGGACCGGCCATGGTTCCTCCATGCCAGGCGTAGAGGAGTGCATCGGCCTTCTCCAACACTTTGCCTATGGCCAGGGGTCTGCCCGCCATGACTACCACAATGAGTGGTTTTCCGGTGGACTTTAGTTGGGCGATGAGTTCTTCCTGTGCTCCGGGAAGGTTGATCTCGCCGCGGGACTGTCCTTCACCCGAGAGCACCCACTCCTCCCCTGCAAAAAACAGGATGGCATCCGATTGACGTGCTGCAGCCAAGGCAGCAGCAAATTCCTTGGTACTTCTGTCCCGGCTGTATTGCAATCCCTTGACAAAATTCACCTTACCCTGCATCACTTCCCGGATGGCCGCAAGCGGGGTTACGGAGTTTTCCGCCTTCCCGTCAAAAACCCAGGTCCCGAGTTGGTCGCGCGGTGAATCGGCAAGAGGCCCGAGGAGAGCAACCGATCTGATCCTGGGAGACAACGGGAGCGTATTCTCCCTGTTTTTGAGCAGAACGGCACTTTCCACGGCCACTTGTCGTGCGTGGTCAAGAAATTCCGGATCAAGCAAGTGCTTTCCGGCTTCAGGCTTGACATAAGGATTCTCGAATAGTCCCAGTTTTATTTTCACCCGGAGGATGTTTCTCACGGCGTTGTCGATCATGGACAGGTCCAGTTTTCCCTCCTTCAGCAACTGGGGAATGTTCTGTTTGTAGCTCAATCCCTGCATCTCCATGTCTACCCCGGCACGAACGGCTTTCATGGCAGCCTCTTTTTCATTTGCGCAAAAGCCGTGCGGGATCATCTCCGCGATGGATCCCCAGTCGCTTACCACCATACCATTGAAACTCCATTCGTTGCGGAGAATTTTTCTGAGCAGGAACTCATTGCCTGAGGCGGGTGTTCCATTCAGGTCGTTGAAGCCGGACATAAAAGTCAGCACGCCGGCTTGTTTGGCAGCCAGGAAGGGTTTTAGCACCACATTTCTCAGGATGGGATCGGAAATA
>JAJTBP010000150.1 GCA_021286825.1 Marinilabiliales bacterium
GGATGCATGGTAGAATCGATAAAATCCAGCAGCTCTTCTTTTCCTGTCCCCTTTTCGGATGAGGTGACAAAATGGGTGGGAAGCTCTTCCCAATCCTTGAGCATTTCCTGATGATAGCCTTTCACATTCTGCTCAATGGCGGTTTTGCCCAGTTTGTCCGCTTTTGTGAAGACCATCACGAAGGGAATACCGTTTGTTCCCAGCCATTGCATAAATTCCAGATCATTTTGCTGGGGTTTCAATCGGAGGTCCAGTAGAACCATGACACAATAAAGATTGGGACGTTCCAGCAGATATTTGCGGATAAAGACCAACCACTTCTCACGGACCGACCGAAGTACTTTGGCGTATCCGTATCCGGGCAGGTCAACAAGGTACCAGTCATCATTGACTTTGAAATGGTTGATCAGCCTGGTCTTACCTGGCTCAGAAGAGGTTTTGGCAAGATTCTTTTGTCCGAGGAGCATGTTGATCAGTGAAGACTTCCCCACATTGGATCGTCCAATAAAGGCAAACTCGGGCTGGTCGGTTTGAGGACACAACCGGGGATCGGTATTACTGACGACAAATTCTGCATTTTTTATCAACATAACCAAGGATTTTTAGCGGATCGATGGGGATCGTACCCCACCCTGTATCCGGGACAAAGATAGTGTTTTTGCCGGATAGTGTAAGAAATGCAATTATAAGTATTTATTGCAGAATTAGTTATCTGCCTTGAATGCGAAATGGTTGTCTGAATCATCCTCCCTTCTTGGCAAGATTGGGTCAGCTGGCAAGGTACAGGGTGGATCATCCGGAATTAGAAGATGGCCATTTGCCTCTTCTCATTCATGATTCCAGGAAGACCTCAAGCAGTCTGGCTGATGGTCCGTCTATGGGTGAGAGTGTGAAATTCTCAATGTTGGCTGGGACCAGGACCGTCTCACCGGTTTTCATGGTGACCATTCCATTTTCCCATTCCAGTTTGCAGTTCCCCTCCAGGCAAAGGTAGATGACAAAAGTGTCCATCTCGCTGAAATCGCGTTCCACCAACTGATTCAGGTCAATCCGACAGGTGGTGAAGTAATCGCATTTTACAAGCTCGATGGATTCATTGAGGAGAATGGACGGATTTCGGATGGGTTCCGGTGCTGCCTTGAAATCGATGGCTTCAAGGGCAAGTTCCGTATGGAGTTCCCTGGAAAGCCCATGCTCATCGACTCTTTCAAAGTCATAAATCCGGTAGGTTACATCTGAAGTCTGCTGAATTTCTGCAACTACAATTCCTTTCAATATGGCATGAACCCGTCCGGCAGGAATGAAAAAGGTATCCCCTTTCTTAACGGGTTCAAACTGCATGAGGTTCTCCAGACGTCCATGGTTCAGTGAGAGCAGATAGGTCTCTTTATCGACCGGTTTGTTGAATCCTGAAATGAGCTGGGCTCCTTCTTCTGCGTGGACCACATACCACATCTCCGTTTTTCCGTATGCACCATGTCTTTCTTTGGCCAATTTGTCGTCGGGATGTACCTGAATGGAAAGACGATCGTTGGCATCAATGTATTTGATCAACAACGGAAATTCTGTTCCAAATTTTTCATAGACCTTTTCCCCAACCAATTCTCCCATGTAAACTTCGATCAACTCCTCCAGATTGTTTCCTTTTAAAAATCCTTCAGAGACGACAGAGATGTCATCCTGAACACCGGAAATCTCCCAGCATTCGCCTAATTTGGGAGAGGAATGTTGCTTTCCGAATAATTTTTGCAGGTTGTTGCCACCCCAGATTTTCTCCTTGTAAATGGGCTTGAATTTGAGCGGATATAGATGGTTCATCGTGTGTGACTTGAAAGATGAAATGTGATGGGTTTACGGAGTTTTTACCGGGATCAACCGTTGTAATCCACGACGGCCCTGTCAATCGTATTTGCTCTCACCAAAGAAACCACTTTAAGATGCTCCGGATGGTCTTTGTAAATCAGGTAATCTTCAAGCCGATCAAATCGGGTAATGAGGCTGATATCAAAGGAGGCTCCATCAGATTCCACATTTTCACCGGTCTCAAGTACCTTTAATCCTTCGATCTTATTTTTCAGTTCGTTAAGTTCTTCGATAATTTGCTTGCGGATGGCTGATTTGTCGGCTGGATTGGAAAATTCTTTGAGTTTGAACAATACGATATGGTTAAACATGGGTTTGAAATTTAATGAACATCTCTGTTCTGTTGACACTGCAAAAATAGCAGATAATATTGGTTGAATGCACCCATGTGATGCGTTGATAATTCTGTATCGTGCAAATTTAGCTTATCTTTGCAGTAGTGCCTGCCACAGTCGATTAGGCGTGAAAGTCTCAACTTATTGACTGACTGGCACACCCATTTTCATATTTTTTTAGCCTTCGCATTCAAAAATTCTGCCTATGAGTATGCTGATTATTGGAATTGCCGGTGGTACCGGATCCGGGAAAACGACTGTTGTCAACAAAATCATTGAGCGGTTGGCTGAAAAGGACATTACCATCCTTTCGCAGGACGCTTATTATCGGGACAATAGTCACTTGCCTCTGGAGGAACGTCAAAAAATGAATTTTGACCATCCGGATGCCCTCGAATTTGAGCTGCTGGCTGAAAACATCCGCAAACTCAAAAGGGGTGAGACCGTTCAACAGCCGATCTATTCTTACCTTACCTGTACCCGGGCTGAAGAGACTACCACGATCCATCCAAGTAAGGCCATTATCGTTGAAGGAATTTTGTGTCTTTGGCCTAAAGAACTCAGAAAACTAATGAATATCAGGGTTTTTGTGGATTGCGAAGCTGATGTCAGGCTGTCAAGGGTCATTCAGCGGGATCTGATTGAAAGGGGACGCGATGTTCATACCGTATTGAAGCGTTATGAGGAGACGGTGCGGCCAAGTCACCTCCAGTTCATCGAACCAACCAAAAGATATGCTGATATTATCGTACCTGAAGGAGGCAACAATGCCGTAGCGATTGATATCCTTACCCAATACATTGAGAAACATCTCCACGATCATCCTTAAAAGTGGATGACGAAATTTGAACTATTTCTGCCAAACCTTCTGCCAACCCGCTGATATTATTTGCCATGCTCGACAAAATTCAACCTGAACACATCCTCTTCCTCGACATTGAGACCATCCCGCAACGGGAAAAATTGGAAGATTTTCCTGAGAAGCTTCAACAGTTGTGGCGAAAGAAGGCGGAGAGCTTGTCCAGGGATGGAGAAACGGCTGAAGAACTTTTCAAAAGGGCTGGGATCTATGCCGAATTTGGCAAGATTATCTGTATTTCCTGTGGAACCATTTTTCGCAGAGGCACTTCCCGGGTCTTCCGGGTAAAGTCGTTTTACGGAGATGATGAAAAAGAGCTATTGACGTCATTTCTGGCAGTGCTCGAAAAATTTACAGCCAATCCTGCTCATAGACTCTGCGCCCACAATGGCCAGGAATTTGATTTTCCCTATATAGCCAGAAGGATTTTGATCAATGGGTTAAAGTTGCCCACCATCCTGGACATTGCCGGAGCCAAACCCTGGGAGGTTAAGGATTATCTGCTGGATACCATGCAACTATGGAAGTTTGGCGATTACAAACATTATACATCGCTGGATTTGCTTTGCAACATCTTTGGCATTCCCACTCCCAAGGATGATATTGAGGGTAGCCAGGTGGCAGCAGTATACTATGAAGAGAAGGATCTTGACCGGATCGCCAGATATTGCGAAAAGGATACATTGGCGGTGGCTCAGGTGTTACTGAAGTTCAAAGGGGAGGCACTGCTTGATTCTACCTTGATGGAGATTGTGTGAGAGCAATAGGCATCCAAACCGGATATGCAATTTCCTTGCTATTTAAAATGGATTACTCAAAAGTTTGCGATCCGGAACGGCATTCGATCCTGCAAGTAACTTAGTTTTGCTATTTTTGCAGGAATTTTGAACGGCCGGGATCCTCAGTGACTGATTTTGCCGGATCCGAATTTTTAATGTTAATCGATTGCAAAGCTGTCCTAAGTTTTGGTGGTTTTGCTGAAATCCCAGTGATACTATGCCAACAGTTGTAAGCGGAATCAGGTCAACAGGAAATCTGCACCTGGGCAATTATTTTGGAGCTGTGAAGAATTTTATTGAGATGCAGCACCATCATCCGACTTTTTTCTTCATCGCAGATCTTCATTCGTTGACTACGCATCCGGTTCCCGATCATTTGTATGTGAATGTCCGGCAAGTTCTTGCTGAATATCTGGCATGCGGTATTGATCCTGAAAAAGCCACGGTCTTCATTCAGAGCGACGTTCCAGAGATTGCCGAACTCTATTTGCTTCTGAACATGAATGCCTACATAGGTGAGTTGGAGCGAACCACATCGTTCAAGGATAAAGTCAGGCAACAACCGGATAATGTAAATGCCGGTTTGCTCACTTATCCGGTTTTGATGGCTGCCGACATCATCATCCACAAAGCACACTTGGTACCGGTTGGAAAGGATCAGGAGCAGAACCTGGAAATGGCCAGGACATTTGCCAGACGTTTTAACCGGATGTACGATGTCGAACTATTTCCGATTCCGCGCCCTTATGTGTTTGAAGGCAAGGACATGGTTAAAATACCCGGTTTGGATGGCTCTGGCAAGATGGGAAAGTCTGAAGGCAATGCCATTTCACTTGCAGATGCGCCAGAAGTGATCCGAAAGAAGGTGATGCGCGCCGTGACCGACAGCGGCCCGACCGAGTTGAACCAGCAAAAACCCGAAGTAATCCAAAACCTTTTTACCTTGCTGGATGTCGTTTCCGAGCCCGATGTGGTGGCTCATTTTGACAAATGCTACAACGAGTGCACCATTCGGTATGGGGACCTGAAGAAGCAATTGGCCGAGGACATCATCCGTTTTACATCACCCATCCGTGAAAGGATAGAAGAGATGATTGCCGATGAAGTTTATCTTTCCAAGGTTGCGAAACAAGGAGCAGAGAAGGCTCGCGCCTCTGCTGTAGCCACTTTAAAGGAGGTCCGCGAGGTAATTGGTATCAAGAAATTCTATTAATTTGATTTTACGTGCCGGGAAAGGTGTTCCTGGCAATCCTTAAATAAACCAGATCCAAAATCATGTCTAAAGAATTACCCGATAAATACGATCCGTCTGCCATTGAGGAAAAATGGTATCAATATTGGATGGATTTAAATCTCTTTCATTCAGAGCCGGATGAACGCGAGCCCTATACCATCGTCATTCCACCCCCGAATGTGACGGGTGTCCTGCATATGGGACACATGTTGAACAATACCATTCAGGACGTGTTGATCCGGAGGGCCCGTATGTTGGGGAAAAATGCCTGTTGGGTCCCGGGGACTGACCATGCCTCCATTGCCACTGAGGCAAAGGTGGTGGACAAGTTACTGAAAGAAGGCATAAGGAAGGATAGCCTGACAAGGGATCAGTTCCTGAGTCATGCCTGGGAGTGGACCGAAAAACATGGTGGGATCATTCTGGAGCAACTGAAAAAACTTGGGGCCTCATGTGATTGGCAACGAACCGCCTTCACAATGGATGAGGTCAGGTCGGCTGCAGTCATCAGAACCTTTGTCGATCTTTACAACAAGGGTTACGTCTATCGTGGGGTGAGAATGGTCAATTGGGACCCGGCTGCAAAGACGGCCTTATCTGATGAGGAGGTAATCTATCGGGAGGAGCAATCCAAATTATATTACGTTCGTTATCAGGTCGAAGGTGAAAAAGATCAATACGTTACCGTAGCAACGACCCGGCCCGAAACCATCCTGGGTGATACCGCCGTTTGTGTAAATCCTGGGGATGAACGCTACAGGCATTTGGCTGGTAAACGGGTACTGGTCCCCTTGGTCAACAGAAGTGTACCAATCATCCTTGACGACTATGTTGAAATGGATTTTGGTACCGGGTGTCTGAAAATCACGCCGGCCCATGATACCAATGACTATGAGATTGGATTGCGACACAATCTGGAGGTGATCGATACTTTTAATGATGACGGAACGCTATCAGAAAAGGCGCAGCTTCTCATAGGTGTCGATCGGTTTGAAGCCCGGTTAAAGATTATCCCCTTGTTGGAAGAAGCGGGGAATCTTGTGCGGATTGAGGATTACAACAACAAAGTGGGATACTCGGAAAGGACCCATGTGCCCATTGAACCCAAACTTTCTGCACAATGGTTCATTCGGATGGGAGAATTGGTCAAGCCGGCCATGGAAGCTGTCGAAAGCGATACCATCCGATTTTATCCCTCCAAGTTCAAGAACCTATACAGGCATTGGCTTGAAAACATAAAAGATTGGTGTATTTCCAGGCAGTTGTGGTGGGGGCACCGGATTCCCGTTTACTATCTGGGTGACGGCAGTTTCGTGGTCGCTGAGACTCCTGAGAAGGCACTTGAACTTGCCAGAACCAAAACTGGTAATCCGGGACTCGGAATGGATGAGATACGGCAGGATGAAGATGTTCTGGATACCTGGGCTTCTTCCTGGCTTTGGCCGATTTCAGTATTTGAAAAGGAAGATCCATCAGATCTGAGAGACCTTGATTATTATTATCCGACAAGTGATTTGGTAACGGCACCGGACATTATCTTTTTCTGGGTCGCCCGAATGGTCATTGCCGGTTATGAATACAAAAAGACCTTCCCGTTCAGGAACGTCTATTACACAGGTATGGTTCGGGATAAGTTGCGTCGAAAAATGTCCAAATCACTTGGAAATTCGCCGGATCCCCTGGATTTGATCGCCAAATATGGTGCCGATGGCGTAAGGGTTGGTATGTTGCTTTGTTCTCCTGCCGGTAACGACATCCTTTTTGATGAATCGCTGACTGATCAGGGCAGGGGATTTCAAACCAAGGTATGGAATGCTTTCAGGCTGATCCATGGTTGGGAAATTGACCGGATACTTCCACAACCGGAGCATTCTCGTTTGGGTTTGGAATGGTTCCGGGCAAAGCTCGATGCAGCCATACTTTTGATGGATGATCATTTTGACAAATACAGGCTCAACGATGCGTTGTTGACCATTTATGCCACCATCCGGGATGAGTTTTCAGGATGGTTGCTTGAAATCATCAAGCCCGCTTATCAGCAGCCCATCGATGGAAAGAGTTACGATGAGGTGATTGCGCTTTTTGATACCTTGTTGCGCTTGTTGCATCCCTTTATGCCCTTTGTGACGGAAGAGATCTGGCAACGGATTGAAGAAAGAGGAGCGGCCACCTCCATCATGGTGTCTGCCTGGCCAAAAGCAGCAACCACGAATGAGTCTCTCTGTGAGGCTTTTGAATTGGTAAAAGAGGTAGTAGCCGGTATCCGTAGCATTCGCAAGGAAAAGGACATTGCCAACAAGGAACCGATCAGCCTCTTTATTTTACCCGGAGAAAAAGGTTATGAACCCAGGTTTGATAGGGTATTGGCCAGATTATGCAATGTCTCGGATATTTCGGTATGTGCTGAGGAAGTGAAGGGTGCCGCCTCTTTTATGGTGAAAGCCACCGCCTATTTTGTTCCATTTGAAGGCAATCTGGACGTGGCTGAAGAAACGGCAAAGATAAACCAGGAGCTTGCCTATTACAAGGGATTTCTTGCCTCTGTGCTTAGCAAACTAGGCAATGAGAAGTTTGTCTCCAGTGCACCGGCAAAGGTGGTGGAGGTTGAACGCAAAAAGCTGGCGGATGCTGAAGAGAAAATCAAAATTCTGGAGGACCGCCTTCAATCGTTGCAAGGATAGGGAAACTGTTCAATGATAAAAAAGGGGAACCGACTGGCTCCCCTTTTTAATTGTATATCTGAATGTTGGTTATTGAAGTACCTCTTCTACATTGTAATAAGGTAGTCCCCAGGCTTCCGCAACTCCCTTGTAAACCACTTTACCGTGGACTACATTGAGTCCTTTGCGCAGGGCTTTGTCTTCAGCACAGGCCTTCTTCCAGCCATTTGCTGCCAAACTGATGGCATAAGGTAGTGTTGCATTGGTCAGAGCAATGGTGGAAGTACGCGGTACTGCTCCGGGCATATTGGCAACTGTGTAGTGGATGACATCGTCCACCACATAGGTTGGATGATCATGTGTGGAAGGAATGGTGGTTTCGATGCAACCACCCTGGTCAACTGCGACATCGACCATGACGGTACCTGGATTCATCGTCTTCAACATGTCCTTGGTGATAAGGTAAGGGGCCTTGGCTCCCGGAATCAGGACCGCTCCAATGATCAGATCACTTTGTTTAACCTGTGAACGGACGTTGTAATCATTTGACATCTGGGTTTTGACATTGGCTGGCATGATATCATCCAGGTAGCGCAATCTCTTCAGACTGATGTCCATGATTGTGACATCGGCACCGAGACCTGCAGCCATCTTTGCTG
>JAJTBP010000151.1 GCA_021286825.1 Marinilabiliales bacterium
AAACCCGTACCTTCCAGAATGTGTTGACGAATCGCTGCCGCACGCTTGATCCATTCCTTTCGGGTGGTATACATTTTCCTTTGTCCTTCCAGGAACTCTTTGCCTTGCTGTTCCGTGAAATAGTCACCGACGCAAAGTCCGTTCTTGTCCTGCTCTTCAGACTTCTTATCCTTTTGAGCATAAGTAAGGAAACCTGAACAAAGCAAAAAAACGAATAGTAGTAGTTGACGCAGTGTGTTCATGTGAATTTGATTTGAATATTTCGTTTGTCCAAAATAGCCAAAAATCAGATAAATGGTATCAAATGGATTAGGTTTCCGTAAATTTATGCTTCCACAATCTCTCCTGAATGAAATCTTTCGCCAGTGACGTACTTTCTGAAGACCAAGGGATCACA
Source organism: Marinilabiliales bacterium (assembly GCA_021286825.1). GTDB lineage: Bacteria > Bacteroidota > Bacteroidia > Bacteroidales > Prolixibacteraceae > CAINVV01. The sequence continues at coordinate 398 of JAJTBP010000151.1, forward strand.
ATCCTTATTTCCGGGGATCGCAGATCGGGGCCTGCGATTCAATGGATGAAAAGTCCAAGACCAATCTTGTTGGGTTAACCGAAGCATGCACGATTCCATCTCACCCGTCGCAGTCGGATGATTTGCTTAGTTCAGATTGAGAAAAAAATTATATTTTTGATACGATCAAAACCGGCCGCCTAAATTCTTAAACAAATCGTGAATGTGAATTTTCCCGAAAAGCTTTGCTATACTTATGAAGATTGCGATCGTCGGTAGTGGTTATGTGGGATTGGTGACAGGTACCTGTTTTGCAGAGGTAGGCATTGATGTGACCTGTGTTGACATTGATCAAAATAAGATTGACCAACTACACAAGGGAGTCATTCCCATCTATGAGCCCGGATTGGAGGAGATGCTGCTCCGAAATGTAAAGAAGGGCCGGCTAAAATTTACCACTTCCCTTGCAGAATCCCTGGAAGATTGCAAAGTTCTGTTTACTGCCGTGGGAACTCCTCCGGATAAGGATGGGAGCGCGGATCTACAGTATGTGCTCAGCGTAGCACGCGAATGTGGCAGAAACATGAAGGATTATCTGCTCATTGTCACAAAAAGCACGGTTCCCGTGGGTACGGCAGACAAAGTCCGGAATGTGGTGCAGGAAGAATTGGACAAACGGAATGTTTCCATCCCCTTTGACGTCGCTTCCAATCCCGAATTTCTGAAGGAAGGGGCAGCCATCAACGATTTTCTCAAGCCAGACCGAATTGTTGTCGGAGTGGATTCCCATGAGGCAGAAGAGCTCATGAAGAGCCTTTACAAACCGTTTACCTTGAATGGACATCCTGTCATTTTCATGGACATTACCTCTGCGGAGATGACCAAGTATGCCGCAAATGCCATGTTGGCGACCAAAATCAGCTTCATGAACGACATTGCCAACTTGTGCGAAATTGTCGGGGCAGACATCAACATGGTTCGTAAGGGAATCGGATCGGATTCACGAATCGGAAGCAAATTTATTTATCCTGGGATCGGTTACGGCGGCTCTTGTTTTCCAAAAGATGTCAAGGCACTGATTCATACAGCCGAAGAAAACAATTACCACCTCAGGGTACTCAAAGCCGTGGAGGAGGTCAACCAAGACCAGAAGTCGGTTCTCTTTCAAAAAGTTTTGAATCATTTCGGCGGGGATCTGCAGGACAAAACGATAGCCATTTGGGGACTTTCCTTCAAACCCCAGACCGACGATATGCGTGAGGCTCCCTCCGTGGTGATCATCAAAAAACTGCTATCGGCCGGGGCAAAAGTAAAAGCCTATGATCCGGTAGCCATGCAGGAAGCCAAACACCAGTTGGGAAATGCGATCAGCTTTGCTGAAGATCAGTATGATGCCCTCATCAATGCGGATGCCTTACTCCTCGTTACGGAGTGGTCAGAATTCAAATTCCCCAATTTCAACATTGTCAAAAAGCTGATGGCCCAACCCTTGATTTTTGACGGAAGAAACATCTACGACCGGACAGAAATGCAGCAGGCCGGATTTAAATATTATTGCATTGGAATTGATACCTCCAGATGAGTTCGATCGGGTCCATGACCTTGTCTTAGGCATGTTTGGAATAATAATGTATTTGCCATGATTAGAAAAAAAGTTCTTGTAACCGGTGGAGCAGGATTTGTTGGATCTCACCTGTGTGACCGTTTGATTCGGGATGGCCATGATGTGGTTTGTCTGGACAACTATTTCACCGGACAAAAGCAAAACATTGTGCACCTGATCAACAACCCCTATTTTGAACTGATCAGGCATGATGTGACCAATCCTTTTTACATTGAAGCGGACGAGATCTACAATCTGGCCTGTCCGGCTTCTCCGGTGCATTATCAATACAATGCCATCAAGACCATGAAAACCTCTGTCATGGGAGCCATCAACATGCTGGGGTTGGCCAAACGTGTCAAGGCAAAGATTCTCCAAGCCTCTACCAGCGAGGTTTACGGAGACCCATTGGTTCATCCGCAACCGGAGAACTATTGGGGACATGTGAATCCCATCGGAGAAAGGTCCTGTTATGATGAAGGAAAAAGATCCGCAGAGACGCTCTTTGTAAATTACCACAAGCAGAACCAAGTCAAAATAAAAATCATCAGAATCTTCAATACCTACGGACCGAGAATGCATCCCAATGATGGCAGGGTCGTCTCCAATTTTATTGTTCAGGCATTGAAAGGGGAAGACATTACTGTTTATGGAGATGGTTCCCAAACGCGAAGCTTCCAGTACATTGATGATCTGATCGAAGGCATGATCCGTATGATGGGATCACCGGATACTTTTACCGGTCCTGTGAACATTGGCAACCCCAATGAATTCACCATTTTGCAGCTTGCGCAACTCGTCATCGAATTGACCCACTCCCATTCAAAGATCGTACGTATGCCTCTTCCAGCAGATGATCCGGTCCAGAGACAACCGAACATTGATCTGGCCAGGAAGATGTTGGACTGGGAACCCGTCGTCCAGCTTAGGGACGGACTGATTAAGACGATAGAATATTTCGACGCCACCCTGTAGAAAACCATGACACTTTTTGAGATGGGTTGAAATATTCAACAGCATCCCTTGTAATTTGACGTTTCCATAAGGATCGATTATTTCTTCGACAGATGGGTGAATCATGATTGTTGCTGATGAGTAATTAGTACTTCGACTCCTGATTTGTGACAAAAAATCCCCCTGAAGGCATTTGACACATAGGTTTCCCAAGGACTTGTAACCTACCTACCCCAAGTCTACCCTATTTAATCGGCACAGCACGAACCGATCCTTTTCTTTTGCCCATATCCCCCTCATTATCTGATCCATAATGGCTTCAACCCAAAATTTCATACGGGCAGTTTGTGTTGGCATGACTCCGAAGTTTCATTTTTTTTGAAAAAAATGTAGCAACCGGAAGCGTTAAATACCGGAAAACCAAAAAATTAAGTTGGCATTAGTTGAATGGATGTTTTGCTAATACCCAGAATGCAATCGATTGCATTGTTTGTTTTTTAACAATGCATGGGTTGCTATTGCCATGAAGAACCGATATGACAAACATAAATTTCAAACTGATCAAATTATGAAAAGAAGTCTAAAGATGGATTGCTTTCCACCCGGAGGCGGATTTCAGAGACTATTGAAGGTGGCGCTTTTGGCAGCCGCATCGCTTTTGGTCCTGCCATCCATGGATGCCCAAGCAGCATCCAAAGCCGAAAAGCCCGGATCTTTTGGATCTGCTGCGGAGCAACAAAAGAAGATTACCGGAAAAGTGAGTGATGTTGCCGGAGTACCCATACCCGGAGCAACAGTCGTAGTAAACGGCACAACGATTGGTACCACAACCGATATCGACGGAAACTTCTCCCTGAACGTTCCAACAACAGCCAAGGCTATGACAGTCAGCTTCGTGGGGATGATTTCAAAAGAGGTACAAATTGCCAATGCCACCAGTTTCAGAGTAACGTTATCTGAATCTACCATTGGAGTAGAAGAAGTTGTGATCGTTGGTTACGGAACCCAGAAGAAAGAGAGCGTCGTCGGAGCCATCACGCAGGTAAACAACCAATCGCTGATGCGTTCCGGTTCATCCAACGTTACCAACGCCATCACCGGTAAACTCTCAGGCGTGTTGACCATCCAACAGACGGGTGAACCGGGAGCCAACAACTCAGAGATCGTCATCCGCGGTTTGTCCAGTTGGAACGGTTCCTCACCTCTGGTTTTGGTGGATGGTGTTGAACGGGATTTCAACACTTTGGATCCGAACGAAATCAACTCCATCTCGGTTTTGAAGGATGCCTCAGCCACTGCCGTTTTCGGTGCCAGAGGTGCCAATGGTGTCATCATTGTGACCACCAAACGTGGTAAGATCGGAAAGCCGGTGTTGGATTTTTCGGCTTCCTATGGTTTGCAGAAGGCAACCCGAATACCGGATCACATTGACTCCTACACCACCATGTCGATGTTGAATGTTGCCTACAAAAATCAGGGAGGAACCTATTTCCAATCCATCATGCCGCAGAGTGTACTGGATGAATACAAACATCCTTCCACTCCACTAAATGCCCTAAGATACCCCAATGTAAACTGGTTTGACGAAGTGACCCGGCCCTATGCCCCGCTGGTCAACGCCAACTTCAACGTTTCCGGAGGAACCAACTTTATCAAGTATTTCTGTTCGCTCGGTTACTATTATGAAGGGGACTTCTTCAACGCAAAACAAGATGGTTTTTACGATCTCAGCTATCGCTACAACCGTTTCAACTATCGAACCAATGTTGACTTCCAGCTGACGCCTACCACTACTTTGTCCTTCAATTTGGGTGGACAAACGGGTATCAAGAATTCCCCCAACAGCTCTCCCTGGAGAAACCTTTACTCCACGGGTCCCGCTCGTTATCCAGCCTATTTCCCGGCATGGGTACTGGAGCAGGTTCCGGATCCCACCTATCCGGAAGACAAAGGCATTCGACTTGCAGCCAACTTCGGGGAATACACAGGAAACCCCTACACCAGTTTGAATACAGGTCAGTTCAACCAGGACCTGAACACCAAATTGTTCACGGACGTCTTGTTCGATCAGAAACTGGACTTCATCACCAAGGGTCTCTCCTTCAATGGTAAGATTGCCCTGAGTACCTATTATGTGAACAGAATTCTCACCGCCAACTGGACTTTCCCGGAATACCAACTGAATTACGATGACATCGGCAAAGTGGGCGTCAACCCATGGAACCGCATCACCAATGCCGGTAATGAATACTATAAGCAACAGCCCCTGGACATCAACGTAGGTGGCATGCAGGGTGGTTATTACAGGGACCTTTACTATGAGTTTGGCTTGAATTACGCCAACACTTTCGGCAAGCACTCCCTCACGGGAATGGCGCTGATGAACAGGCAACAGAAAAATTCTGAAGTCGCTTTTCCTTATTACAACGAAGGTTTGGTTGGTCGTGCAACCTACGATTATGACCACAGATACCTCTTGGAATTCAACGTGGGCTACACGGGTTCTGAGCGTTTCGCTCCCGGAAACCGCTTTGGATTCTTCCCTTCAGGAGCCATCGGTTGGGTCGTTTCAGAAGAAAAATTCTTCAAGAAGTCGGTTCCATGGATGAGCAAATTGAAACTGCGCTATTCGGATGGACTTACCGGTAGTGACAATGCTGCCAACAGGTGGCTGTACAACAGTGCCTACTATTCAGATAATGCCGGCAGCCCTGGTCCATACATTCACGAGGATCTGGGAGCCAATACCACAGCACAGTGGGAACAGGCAAGAAAGAGAGACATCGGTCTTGAATTCGGATTTCTGAAAAATAACCTGACAGTCAGCCTTGACTTCTTCGATGAGCAACGCGACAAGATGTTGTTGACTCCACAATCCGTGACCATGCTCGTCGGTAATACCTTCAAGGACCTGAACCTGGGAGCTTTGAAAAAGCATGGTTTTGACCTGGAAATCGAGTACAACAAAACCACTGCCAGTCAACTGAATTACTGGGTAAAAGGAATTTTTGGATTCAACGAAAACCGCATCATCTTCAAAGACGACCCGCCTTATGCACCCGAATACACCAAAGCAGCCGGAAAACCTCTTGGTGCACAGCTAAATGGTGTTTTGCTGACCGGAACCGGATATTACACATCCGTGGATGACATTCACAACAACCCGGCTCCCATTGACCTTTACAAGATCAATGTCGGTGACTATAAGTTCCTGGATTATATGGTAGACGGTAAGATTACCAGTTTGGACAAATATCCAATCCCTGGATCTACCTTCCCGCCCATCACCTACTCTTTCTCTGGCGGATTCAACTATAAAAAATGGGAATTCAACTTCATGTGGCAGGGCAACCAGGGCAAATATGTTGAATACAACCAGACCTACGAGGTCGAATTCATCAAGGGTGACTGGCGTGTGCACTCTTCTCAGTTGGATTATTGGACACCCACCAATCAGAATGCCAATCACTCTACCTTGCATTATAGTGGTAGCTCAAGCGCAGACATTCTTTTCTGGGGAGGTGGCGAAGCCGACCGTGGCTACCAGATTGCCATTCAGGACAGATTCTGGAGAAAGGCCGACTACCTGCGTCTGAAGGAGGTCTATATCGGATACAACATGTCCTCCAAATTGTTGACCCGTCTCGCCGGTGTCTCCAACCTGACGGTTTATGCCACAGGAACCAACCTTTGGACATTGACCAACCTTATCGAAGGTGACCCTGAAAGAAAGGATTTCCAACAGGGTTTCTATCCGCAGATGTCCTCACTCAAATTTGGTGTGAAAGTCAATTTCTAACCTTAAAACAGCAACAAAATGAAAAAATATATCCTATCCTTTCTTATGGTGTTTGCCCTCTCCTCTTGTCTTGAGAGTTACCTGGACAAATCACCGGAGTCAGGACTCACCACCGAAGATGTTTTTCAGAAGCTGGATAACTTCAAAAAGTTCTTTCTGGCTGTCTATGAGGGCCGCCAATACCGGCCTGACACCAATGGTTCCTACGCCTGGCGTGACTGGAACATCAAAATGGGTATGCCCTTCTATTTTGCCCAATGGGACCAGAAATATACCTGGGAAGGCATCACGGACTGTGCTGACATGGGCCGTTACATGGAAGGTCAAACCTTAAAGAGCGGTAGCGTATCCGCATTCATCAACAAGTTTACCTATGACCCGGCCAGACGTCCGATCCTGGGATCCTTGTTTACCTGTATCCGCATTTGCAACATGACCTTGCAAAACATTTCCAAACTAAAAGCTGATCAGATCATTATCGATGACTATACCGCACAGGCACACTTTGTCAGGGCTTTCTGTCATTTTGAACTTTTCCGGATCTGGGGCCCGATGCCTTACATCACAAAAGTTCTGGGACCTGATGACCAATGGGATATTCCAAGGCTTTCCAAGCACGAAACCTTGATTCGGATCGCTGCCGACATGGATTCTGCTGCAACCATCTTTGCCAAGGCCGGTTTGATGCGTCGTGACAACCCGATGCCCGGGGCTCCCGGTCACCTGACCAATGTGGACCAGGCCCGTCCAAACGGGGTAGCCGCCAAGGCATTCAAGTCACGTGCCCTTCTTTATGCTGCCAGTCCACTCAACAATGAACTGGGCCAGAAAGACTGGGAAAATGCAGCCGTTGCAAGTTGGGAAGCCATCAACATTGCCAAGCAATACGGATATGACCTGATGACAGCCGCCAAATACAAGGACAATTTCGTCGGGACTACCTACACGAATGAACAGTTGTGGGGGTACAACTACGGAAGCATTGCCTGGAACAACAGCATCCAGCAAGGTTTGGTAAATGGTATTTTCGGAAACAGCAATGCCAGCTGGTCAGGTGAATGTCCAACACAGAATTTTGTTGACAAGTTTGAAACAAAAGAGGGATATGCGCTGAATACACAGTCAGATCGTGACCTTGCCACAGCTGCCGGCAAATACAAGGAACAGGATCCTTACGCCAACAGGGATCCCCGATTGGCCATCGACATCATCTACAACCAGGCACCCAACATCATCGGCTGGACCAATGCCAAGGCACAAATCTGGTTCCAGATGGTAAACGGCGTTCAGGTAAATGGTGAGTTGGTGAAGACACAAGCCGAATCCGGAGGTGCCCTGGGTATTACCAGAACCGGATATTATTCCAGAAAAAGGTGGTTGGAAACCAGTTACAAAAACCAAACTTCCAAACAGCTGACTGACCCGATCATCCGACTGGGTGAATTGTATCTGAACTACGCTGAAGCAGCCAATGAAGCCTACGGCCCGAACGGCTCAGCTCCAGGGGCTTCCTTGTCCTCACTTCAGGCCATCAACGTCATACGGACGAGGATTGGTCAGCCGGATGTGCTGCCGCAATACACGACCTCAAAAGACATTTTCCGCGAACGTGTCAAG
>JAJTBP010000152.1 GCA_021286825.1 Marinilabiliales bacterium
CCTGCAGCCGCTTTTGCATGGAAGATCAAGGACGAATCCTTCCTGAAGAATGTCAATGCCGTGACGGATTTGAAAGTCAGGTTGGGTTGGGGTATCACCGGACAGCAGGACATCGGTAACGATTATCCTTACCTGCCTGTTTACCGCGGAAGTACTTCCACTGCTCAATATCAGTTTGGCAATACCTTCTACAACACCCTCCGTCCGAATCCCTACGATGCCAACATCAAATGGGAACAGACCACTACCTACAATGCCGGTCTGGACTTCGGTTTCCTGAAAGACAAGATTACGGGTAGTATCGATGTTTACAAGCGTGTCACGAACGACTTGTTGAGCGTTATTCCGATTGCTGCGGGTAGCAACTTCTCCAATTATTTGGAAACAAACGTTGGTAATCTGGAAAACAAAGGGATTGAGTTCTCCATCAACGGACAGATTATCCAAAGCAAGGATTTGAACTGGACTGCCGGTTTCAACCTCGCCTACAATGAAAACAAGATCACCAAACTGACCAAGACTGACGATCCAAGCTATACTGGAATTGACATAGGTCTGATCGGTGGTGGCGTAGGAAACACGATTCAAAACAATAGGGCAGGATTTCCGGCAAATTCATTCTATGTCTTCCAACAGGTCTATGGCTCCAATGGAATGCCAATTGAAGGCCTCTATGTTGACAGGACCGGTTCAGGTGGGTCCGTAACGAGCAACAACCTGAACAAATACCACTACAAGAAACCTGCCCCGGATTATACCCTGGGTGTAAACTCCAGAATTACCTACAAGAATTTTGATTTTGCATTCTCCGGCAGGGCCAACATCGGCAACTATGTTTACAACAACGTAGCATCCGGTGCACTTTACTCTACCGTTTACAACCAGTCGGGCTTCTACAACAATGTTCCAAAACAGATCAACAATGCCAAGTTTACCAATATCCAATACTTCTCTGATTTCTATGTTGAAAATGCCTCCTTCTTCAAGATGGACAACATTAGTGTTGGATACAACTTTGACAACATTGACTTCGTGAAGGCCAGACTGAGTCTGACGGTTCAAAATGCCTTTACCATTACAAAATACAAGGGATTGGATCCTGAAGTTGCCAGCGGTATCGACAACAACTTCTATCCCCGTCCGAGAGTATTCGTCTTAGGCGTAAATCTTTCCTTCTAACATTTTATCAAGTATACGACATGAAAATTTCTACCATAAAATCATTGGCTCTCTTCTTTGTCACAGTGATGTTTGCATCTTGTGTCAAGGACCTGGATGTTACGCCGAAAGATCCAAACATCGTAACATCGCTGACAGTGTATGATTCGCCGGCGGCTTACAAGGAAGGTTTGGCGAAACTGTATGCAACATTTGCCTTGAGCGGTCAGCAGGGGCCTGCAGGTCAGCCTGATATCGCAGGAATTGACGAAGGTTTCTCCAACTACCTGCGCCAGTACTGGAATGCACAGGAACTGTCAACCGACGAAGCTGTCATGGCATGGAACGATGCCTCTATCAAGGACTTCCACTGGCAGACCTGGGCACCCAACGATGTTTTCATCGCTGCCGTCTATTCCAGAATCATGTACACAGTAGCCGTCTGCAATGAATACATTCGTGCAACGGCCGGTAAAACAGATGCCGACATTGTCAAATACAATGCAGAAGCCAGGTTTATCCGTGCATTGGCTTATACCCATGCAATTGACCTTTTCGGCAATCCTCCATTTGTGACGGAAAAAGATACCCCAGGTGCTTTCTTCCCAAAACAGACCACCCGCACAGAGCTTTTTGCCTACATTGAATCAGAACTGAAAGCCATTGAAGGACAACTGGGTGCTCCCCGTTTCGAATATGGCCGTGCCGACCAGGCTGCTGCCTGGACCCTGCTTGCCAAATTGTACCTCAATGCCAAGGTTTATGTGGGTCAGGACAAATACAATGAATGTGCAACCTATTGCGCCAAGGTCATTTCTGCCGGTTATTCTTTGGCACCGAAATATGCCAACAACTTCACTGCAGACAACAACCTGAGTCCGGAGATGATCTTCACGATCGGTTCAGACGGTCAGCATACCCAGACTTATGGGGGCATGACCTATCTGATCCACGCTGAGATCGGTGGCAGCATGCCGCCCGCCATGTTTGGCGTAGGTGGTGGCTGGGGCGGAACCCGCACAACCAAGGCTTTGGTTGCCAAATTCCCTGATGTGACTGGGACAGCCGACAAACGCGCCATGTTCTGGACAGATGGCCAGAAACTTGAGATCAATGATATCGGTCAGTTTACAGACGGATATGCCATCACCAAATTCTCCAATCTTACCTCCACCGGTGCCGCTGCACCCCATGCACATCCCGACTTCGTCGATACCGATTATCCGATGTTCCGTCTGGCCGATGTCTACCTGATGTATGCTGAGGCAGTTCTCAGGGGTGCTTCAACCGGCAATGCCGCCACCGCACTGGGTTATGTCAACGCCATTCGTTCAAGGGCATATGGAAATGCTTCCGGCAACATCACCTCCGGGCAGCTTACACTGGACTTCATCCTCGATGAAAGAGCACGTGAACTCTATTGGGAAGGCCACCGCAGAACCGACCTGATCCGTTTCGGCAAATTCACAGGCGGTGCCTATCTGTGGCCCTGGAAAGGTAAAGTTGCAGCAGGTACTTCAACAGAGAGCTTCCGGGACATCTACCCAATCCCTTCAAACGATTTAGGAGCCAATCCGACATTGAAGCAAAATCCTGGTTATAATTAAACTTCTAAATTTATTAGCGATGAATAAGAAATTATCAATATATCTGGCATTCATTGGATTGGCTGGGGTTTTGTTCTCCTGTTCTAAGGATGAGTCAAAAGCCATTCTGAGTGACAACCCTACCGCACCCTCCATTGTCAGTGTTCCCGACCTGACCCTGAAAAGGGCCAATGGTCTGAATACGCTCGAATTTGTCGGAACGGCGGTTGACCCCGGTTTCCAGGCCTCCGCTACCTACTATCTCGAAGCTTGTGCAAAGGGTACCAATTTTCAGGATCCGTTGCTGATCCTCAGTGACAAACAAGACCTTTCCATGAAGATCACAGTAGCCGATCTCGATGGGATACTGCTGAAGAAATTCCCTGCAGATCAGGTCTCCTCCATCGACTTTCAGATTAGGGCCTCACTCTCTGTCAGCAGTGGAACACAGTCCTTCACCTATACATCGGCAGCAAAGAATGCCAATGTGACCACCTATGGACCGCCGACACTGGCCATGACAGTTGCTGGAAAACTCCAGGGAATTGTCTCCCCAGGCGATAACAAGGTCTATTCTGGTTGGATCTATACCGATGGCACTCCTTTCCAGCTTACCAACAACGATGACGGTAAGAAATATGGCGGAACCCTCGCAGCAGGCGCAGTTTCCTGTGACCTTACCGAGAACGGTCCAGCCATTAAACTGGATGCAGGCGGCTACAACCTGACTGCCGACATCAACACCGGCAAGATGAAACTGACGTTAGCCGATGTGACCATCGGAATCATTGGAGATGCCGTTGGCGGATGGTCGGATGACACCAAGATGGTTTACAATTTCACGGACCATACCTGGAACATCACCAAGACGGTAACCGCAGGGGGTATCAAATTCAGGACCCACAACAGCTGGGCCGCCGTAAACGTTGGGTACAATCCTGCAGGTCACAGTCTGAACAGTCTGTATCAGAATGATGGTAAAACCGACAGCCAGAACATCGACGATGTGGCTCCCGGAAAATACAACATCAAGCTTTACCTGGAGACTACGCCCATCAAGGCAGTATTTACGCCAACCAATTGAACCGTTTAAAATTAACTCTCATGAAAAGAAAGACCCTATACAGGATTTTGGCCGTTCTCGTTTCTGCCTCCCTCTTCTTTGTCGCATGTACCAAGAAGGAATCCGATGTCAGATTGAGTCCGAAGATGGCTACCACCCTTTCATCCAATGTGAAGTCGGATGCTGCAACAGTGGTTGGCTACGTTATTGCCCAGGGTGACGGATTTACCGAAAAGGGAATCTGTTACAATACGGCTACGGCTCCAACCGTATCCAATTCCAAGGTGGCCTATACCGGAACAGCCACGACAGCTACCTTCAATGTAACACTGACCGGATTGGCCTATGCAACCAAGTATTTTGCACGGGCTTATGCCCTTGAACCGGATGGAACGGCCATCTATGGTGAAGAGGTTACCTTCACAACACTTCCTGTTGTCGCAACCCTCACCACGACGGCCATTACTGCCATCACCGGTAATGCTGCTGCAAGTGGTGGCAACATCACCAATGCCGGAGGTGCAGAAGTGACTGCCCGCGGTATCTGCTGGGCAACCAAAACCGCTCCGACAGTAGCCGACAACAAAACATCGGATGGAAAAGGAACAGGTTCATTTGTCAGTGCCCTTTCCGGTTTGAAAGGCAATGTCACCTACTATGTACGCGCCTATGCCGTCAACAGTGCCGGTACTGCCTATGGTCCGGAAGTTTCTTTCAAGACCCTTGTTGATCTTCCCGCGGTTACCACGGTCGATGTTACCTCTGTAAACAAAACAACAGCCGTAACCGGTGGTAATGTTACCTATGACGGCGGTGCAGCAATCTCAGCCAGAGGTGTTGTTTATGGCACATCTGCCAATCCGACAATTAGCAATACCAAGGTAGACGGTGGAAACGGTCTGGGGGCATTCGTGAGCAACCTCACCGGCCTGCAGAAATTCACTACCTACCACGTTCGTGCATTTGCAACAAACAGTGCGGGTACTGCCTACGGTGCCGACATCCAGTTTACAACACTGGCCGACATTCAGACCTGGAACATCCCGGGCAACTATGTAGCAGCCAGCTATCCAGGCGCCGGTCTTTCTGACTGGTCACCCGACAAGTCTCCGCAGGTCATCAGTACCGTTGCTGCGTCAGACAAACTGGAAGGTTATGTCTACATGGCAAATGCTTCCAACGAATGGAAATTTGCTACCCAGATGAACTGGAACGGTCCGAACTACGGAGACGGCGGTGGCGGCAAACTGGATGGCAATGCCGGAAACATCGTTTCTGCTGGTCCCGGATACTATAAGCTCAATGCAAACACCACCACGATGACCTTCACTGCAGTGAAAACCGCTTGGGGTGTAATCGGTGATGCATCTCCGCAAGGTTGGAACGACGAGACCGCCCTGACTTATATCCCTGAGATGAGAGTTTGGCAAGGCGTTGTTCACCTGACAGCTGCTACCATCAAGTTCAGGGCTAACCACGACTGGGGCTACAACTACGGAAGCGACAAAGCCGACGGAACATTGGGTGCAGGCGCTGCCAATATCCCTGTTTCACTTGAATCGGATTATGTTGTCAAACTTGACCTCAGCCATCCGAATGCCTATACCTATGCAGTCAACAGATGGGGTGTCATCGGCGATGCCACACCCGGAGGCTGGGGAACAGATACCAACATGACTTGGGATCCGGTTGCCAAAGTTCTCAAGGTGACCCTCAATCTGACTGTCGGTTCCTTCAAATTCCGCGCCAACGATGATTGGGCCATTAACTTGGGAGGAGACATGGGTGCCTTGTCTCAGAACGGTGACAACATCCCAGTTGCAACCGCCGGTAACTACACCATTACCTTGGATGTCAGCAAACCGGTCTATACCTCTACGATCAAGAAGAATTAATAGTTTAGTAGTAGTCTGATGAAGAGGAGGGCTGGACTTGTCTTGGCCCTCCTCTTTCTTTCACATCGGTCCATACGGTTTGATTCTCCTAACGAAACCATCGCTGTACTTGCTGCAATTCGATTCAAAATCTGTAATTTCACACGGTTTCTCCCTTTATTTGCCATGCCATGAAACAGCTTTTCCTGCTTACCATTGCCCTGCTTCTTGCCTGGATGGCCAGAGGCCAAATCGTCGCCCCAACCCCTGCCTTACCCACCGACAACCAATCGGTCACCATCGTTTTCGATGCCACGCAGGGTACCGCAGGACTGAAGGATTATACCGGAGATGTGTATGCGCACATTGGTGTCATAACCGATCAGAGTACCTCCTCCAGCAATTGGAAATATGTGGTGGCTGATTGGGGAGTCAATGTTCCCAAGGCGAAGATGATTAGGATCGGGAGCAACAAATACCAAATTGTTCTGGATCCCAACATTCGGGACTTTTTTAGTGTTCCTGCGTCTGAGAAGATCCTTAAGGTCGCCATGGTCTTTAGAAGTGGAGACAAAGTCAATGGAGCCCTCTTGGAAGGCAAGGATACCGGAGGAAAAGATATTTTTGTGGATGTTTATCAGAGCGGATTGAATCTGGTCATTCAAAAACCTTCCAACAACCAGGTCCTCCAACAGGGCACGGCCTTCCAGACAGTGGCTGTCGCTTCAGTCGCTGCCAACCTGGATCTCTATCTCAACAGCCAGAAGATGATTTCCATCCCTTCCTCTACGCAACTCTCCTATACCTTCAATCCCGGTCCCGGCAACTATTGGATCAGGGTCTCGGCAACTGCCTCCGGACAGACGGTTAGCGATTCTGTCTATGTACATGTGATGGGAACACAGGTATCTGAACCCCGACCTTCCGGTGCCATCAAAGGAATCAATTACCCCGACAGCCAATCAGCCACCCTTGTTTTGTGGGCTCCCTACAAGCAATCGGTCTATCTCCTTGGGGACTTCAACGATTGGCATCCCTCTTCTTCCAACCGGATGAAAAAGGATGGGGACTATTACTGGCTGACCATCAGCGGACTAACTCCAGGTAAAGAATATGCCTTTCAATATCTGGTGGATGGTTCTATCAAGATTGCCGATCCCTATACAGACAAAATACTGGATCCTTCCAACGACAGCTACATCACCACGGCTACCTATCCCAATCTCAAGGCGTATCCTATCGGGAAAGGCGAGGGCATCGTTTCGGTCCTGCAACCGGGAAGAACCAAATACAATTGGCAGGTGACCCAATTTACTCCTCCGGCACCTGACTCATGCGTCATCTACGAAACCCTTGTGAGGGACTTCGATACCAAGCACACCTTTACCGGCGTGACAGACCATCTTGATTATCTCAAGGATCTGAAGGTAAATGTACTGGAGCTCATGCCGGTCAATGAGTTTGAAGGAAACAGCAGTTGGGGCTACAATCCCTCTTTTTACTTCGCTACTGACAAATACTATGGTCCGGCCGATGACTTGAAGAAACTGGTCGATCAGTGTCACAAAAGGGGAATTGCTGTGGTTCTCGACATGGTCCTTAACCATTCCTATGGCCAAAGTCCATTTGTGAAACTCTACTTCGACGGAACCAATCCCACCTCCCAGAATCCCTGGTACAACGTGAAAAGCAACTTTCAGAACCCGGATGCCCAATGGGGATATGACTTTAACCATGACAGCCCTGCCACCCGTGAGCTGGTCGACAGCATCGCTTCTTACTGGATGTCTGAATTCAAGGTGGATGGATTCCGTTATGATTTCACCAAAGGCTTCTCCAACAACATCAAGAGCAACACCACCGATCCATGGGGCAGCCAGTATGATGCCCAGCGCATCTACAATCTGGAAAGAATGGCAGGGCAGGTTCGCAAAAGAAAACCGGGTGCCCTGGTTATCTTTGAGCATCTTTCCGACAATCCCGAAGAGAAGGAATTGGCCGAATCTGGCAATGGCATCCTGCTCTGGGCAAACGCTAACTACAACTGCTCAGAAGCAGCCATGGGCTACCATGATGGCGGAAAGTCGGATTTCAGCTGGGCCAGTTATTCGGCGCGAACATGGAATGTGCCCGCTGCAGTGGGATATATGGAAAGTCATGATGAGGAGCGACTCGCTTATCAGTGCGTTACCTACGGCAACTCATCCGTCAGTTACAACATCAAGGACAGCACCACTGCCTACAAACGGGCGGCTCTCACCGCAGCCCTCTTTTTGCCGATTCCCGGTCCGAAGATGATCTGGCAATTCGAAGAGGTGGGGTATGATTATTCCATCAACTCAGGAGGAGGCCGACTCAACGAGAAGCCTGTCAGGTGGGATTATGTTGATAAGCCGGCCAGGACCTATCTCTTCCGTGTCATGGCCAAATTGATCTACCTCAAAAAGAAATATCCGATCTTCCGCACAACCGATTTCAGCTATTCCCTGGCGGCAGAGCAAAAATGGCTAAAACTGAATCTGAACGGGGAAAATGTCCTGATTGTTGGGAATTTTGGGGTGAGTGCGGCAACGGTCAATCTCCAATTTCAGCGAACGGGAAGTTGGCACGAATATTTTACCGATGCCACACTGGAGGTCAGCAATGTGGCACAAAACCTGGTGGTG
>JAJTBP010000153.1 GCA_021286825.1 Marinilabiliales bacterium
CGACTTGTGATGGAGCCGGAGGGGCTGACGAAAGATAGGGTACGGCACTGCCTGCAGCCACGGCACCGGCGACGGTAGTCCGGATAAAATGCCGACGAGAGAAATGAGCCATATTCAGGAGATTGATCCCCTAAATTTAGCAATATTATTTCAAACCCACATGGCTGTAGTCGACCGTTGTTCCGGCATATCTTTCGGCAATCAGGTCGAGGAGGCGAAAAACCTCCGGCATCTCTTCGGCCCTGAGCAGACTGATCCTAAGCTCACGGAAGTCCGGTAAGTTGGGGAAATACCTGGCAAAATGGCGCCGCATCTCACGAACGGCTCTTTTTTCATCATCTTTCCAGGAAAGCGATTGTTGAAACTGATCCTTGACATTTTCCACAACGAAGGGCACTGTGGGAGGGGGTGTCAATTCTCCACTGTCGAGATAGGTGCGCACTTCGCGAAAGATCCAGGGTCGACCGATGGCTGCCCTTCCAATCATCAGTCCATCTACTCCCGTCTGTTCCAGCAGCTGTTTCGCCTTTTCAGGTCCGGTGATGTCACCGTTCCCGATGATTGGAATCTTCATCCGGGGATTGTTTTTTACTGCTCCGATCAGGCTCCAGTCGGCTTCGCCGGAATAGATCTGACTGCGTGTCCTTCCGTGGATCGCAAGGGCTTGTATTCCCACGTCTTGCAGCCGTTCGGCCACCTCCACGATGGGTTTGTCCGTGTGGTCCCATCCCAACCGCGTCTTGGCAGTAACCGGGACATTCACGGCTTTGGCTACCGCCTCTGCCATTTCGACCATTTTGGGGATGTCCTGCAAGAGTCCTGCACCAGCGCCTTTGCCGGCAATCTTTTTCATCGGGCATCCGAAGTTGAGGTCGATGAAGTCGGGCTGAGCCTCTTCGGCTACTTTGGCGGCAGCTACCATGGAGGCAATGTTGGAGCCGTACAACTGGATGGCAAGGGGCCTGTCAAATTCGAAGATGGTCATCTTCTTACGTGTGCGGGCTACGTCACGTATCAATGCCTCCGAAGCGACAAACTCCGTATACATGACATCCGCCCCATATTTTTTGCAGAGGTACCGAAATGATTTGTAGGTGACGTCCTCCATGGGAGCCAAAAAAAGGGGCAATGCTCCCAGTTCCAGATTTCCAATCTTCATCCGCTTGCTTTGTTGCGCTCGATGCGTTTTGGCAACAAAGATAACCATTCGGATGGAAAGCACTATTTTTTACCTTTGTATCCGGCCTCGCAACCCGGTTCACCCACAATGTCAACTGCCTTATGAAATTCCTCCGACACAGCACGCCCTTGACACAGCTCTTCTTTACCCTGATATTTATCCTGTTGGGAGGTGTTGCCCTCTCCCTGGCCGGGATGTTCGGGTATTGGATCTTCTCCGGAATTTCTCCTGTTCAGTTGGCTACCAACCTGACGCAACTCGATAAACCGGAAAATGTGGCCATCATGAAAGTGCTCCAATTGCTTCAGTCTGTTGGCATGTTTGTTCTGCCGCCGCTTGCTTTGGCCTTTTTTTCGGACGACCAGCCACTTGCCAGGCTACAAATGGATCAAAAGCCTGGTTGGCGGTATTTCCTGCTTGTAGTGGCCCTCATCGTCTTCGGAGGACCCTTCATCGAATGGCTAACTTTGGTCAATCAGCATCTTTCGCTGCCAACCTGGCTGAATGGCGTGGAACAATGGATGCGTTCCTCTGAGGATCAAGCCGAAGAGATTACCAAGGCCCTCCTATCAGTCAATTCACTCTGGGGCCTTTCTCAAAATCTATTCATTGTGGCCGTTATTCCCGCATTGGGGGAGGAGTTGTTGTTCCGCGGATTGTTGCAGCAACTGTTCAAAAAGATGATGCACAACAGCCATGTGGCCATCTGGTTCACCGCCATTCTTTTCAGTGCCTTACACCTTCAATTTTACGGTTTTCTTCCCAGGATGCTGCTGGGTGTCCTGTTTGGCTACCTACTGGAATGGACCGGAAATCTCTGGCTGCCGATTCTGGCCCACTTCATCAACAATGGTTGGGGAATTGTCTATTTTTATGTGACCGGTGAAGGACTGGATGTGGACTATAGCAAGGAGTCGATCTTTGAGAACGAACAGTTCTTTTACGGACTGCTTAGTGCCATGGCCCTCCTATTGATTCTGCATTATTTCTGGAAGCATCGAATCCGTCTGACGGCTCCCATCGCTGAATCCGGAAATGAGGGGGTTGGTCTTCCGGAGCTCTAGTCCACCATCGTCTGGTTGGTCAGGAAACGAATGGCAACTTCTGTTGTTCCGATCCTTAATGTCCCATGCATGTCAACTTATCAAAAAATTATCCAAGGATGAAGCAATTGATTTTTGTGTTGTGTGTAGGTCTTTTCGCTTTAAGACTCAGTGCCGGCGAAAAGGGAACCCTCCTGCTTCCAGAACCCGATTTGCAGAGAGGTCTCACGATTATGAAGGCATTTTCGCTGCGGGCTTCTGCCAGTGATTTTGACACCACTACCCTGAGACTTCAGGATTTATCGGATCTCTCCTGGGCAGCCAATGGCATAAACAGGAAAGCCTCTGGCAAAAGGACCGCCCCCTCTGCCATGAACGGCCAAGATGTAGATCTCTATTTGGTCCTCCCCAAAGCCACTTATTGTTACAATGCCGCCTTGCATCAACTCGATCTGATCGTGGAAGGGGATCTCAGACCCTTTGTGGCCGATCGGCAGACTGGCGTTGAAAAAGCACCGGTTATCTGTCTCCTGATCTCCGATATTTCCAGGTTCAGGTCTGGCGATGAGGCCCAGCGGGTCATGTGGGCAGCCGAGGATGCGGGAATTGTCTCCCAGAATATCTCCCTCTTTTGTGCAGTTACCGGCCTGATCACCCGTCCCCGGGCTACCATGAATCAACAAAAGCTTAGGGATCTCCTGCGCCTGAAAGAGACGCAGCGACTCATGCTCAACCATCCGGTATCCTATCCCAAACCCTAAGACAACCCTCTTGTGCGCTTACAGATGAATAACATTACCTATCGCTTCGATACAACGGGTGTCGACTGGCACCTTGTCCCAAAGATTTTGGAAGAGGTTGGCATGGCTTTCCGCTCACCCGAAAAGCATGAGGCCTCCTTTCTTCACAGTTATGCCGTCGTTTTTGCCTGGCGGGAGAATCAGTTGATCGGGTTTGGTCGTGCCATTTCAGATGGCGTCTGCCAGGCTGCACTCTACGATGTTGCCATTCTGCCTGACTTTCAGGGGATGGGCATTGGCCGGGAGGTGGTTAGCCACCTGATCCGCATGTGTGAGGGATGCAATGTTATCCTCTATGCAGCTCCGGGCAAAGAACCCTTCTACCAGAAACTCCAATTCAGCCGAATGAAAACGGCCATGGCCCTTTTTTCAGATCCGGAAAGAAAAAGGGAGCGGGGATTCATCGAATAATCCCGAATCATCGTTTGAAGGGTAGGATGCAGGGGGAGAATCTACCTCCTTTATAAGCCGATTGTCTCTTTTCAGCCCGGCCAGGTACCTCTTTTGGGCTTGTCGAATGTTAAATTAGCGGAAAGAGAGGGTTAATCCAGCACAAAATTTCACCGTTTCAAAAAATCTTTCTTTTCGTCTTTGGTGTAACAAACAAGGCGATAGGGTGTCACACGCTGAAAATGGGTCGGATGAGGTGAATCAACTTCCAATATAAACAATCTAATATGCAGATATACAATGAAATACACATCTGGTGTCATCTGCTTGTTTTTGCCGTCCAAAAGCCATGGATATTTTGAAAAATTTGGTAAAATGTTCAAAAATCGTGCTTTTGGGGATAGTTTTTTGCGTTAATAAATGGTTTCTTTTCGTTGAAGAATTTGTTAAGTCTTTGAAATACAGTAACGAATTTGATTTTCTGGCGTCTAAATAGCAGATGAAAATCAAAAACCATAAAATAAAAAAAGCAATGAAAAAGTCACTTTATGTATCTTCAATTGTTCTTCTTGTATTGGCCTCTTTTTCCTACATGGCACAAAGTGCTACAGGCGAAAAAGCCGTCAATGATACAAGAATCGTTACTGCAAGAAGCAGTTCTTCTGCAAACCTGGTCAGTGTATCGCTCCAGAAAAAATTCCGTGAGGATTTTGGTCCTGTAACGGAGGTCCGTTGGGAACTTGGCAAGCCTTTTACAAAAGCAGTCTTTACAAGGAATGGCCGTACCATGAAGGCCTATTACAACGCCGGTTCCAAGTTGGTAGCCGCTGCCTCAGCCGCAAGTTTTGATGAACTGCCGCAGGCTGCACAGGAGCAACTCAGGACGCAGTACAATGATTATGCCGTCGTTTCCGTCTTTGCCTTCGAGAAGAGTGTCTCTGGCTACAGCCATCGGACAGGATTGGAAGGCAACTATCTGGTCGAATTGAATTCCTATGGCAAGAGTTTGCTTGTAAAGGTAAACAAGGCCGGAGAGACGAATCAGCTCTGATTGATTCTGATCAAATATAGTGTTTCGTGGTTGGGGGTGCTTCTGCAGGAGGCACCTCTTTTTTTGTGTCGATCGGAAGGTCTTGATGCGCAGACAAAGGGCTGGTTTAGAATTTTTCAAAGACGCCCAGGCCGAACAGTGCAAAGTCATATTTGACCGGATCCACCGGATCCAGTTTTCTGAGATTGGCATCTAGTTCTGCCACCGCCCTGGCATCGTCTTGTTTTCGGGTCAGCAATCCCAATTTTCGGGCGACACGTCCTGAGTGGAGGTCGAGTGGACAAGAGAGTTGTGACGGCATCAGGCTGTTCCAGAGTCCGAAGTCCACACCACATTTGTCCCTTCTCACCATCCAGCGGAGAAACATATTGATTCGTTTGGCAGCAGACCCTGCGGCTGGATTGGCCACATGCTTTTCTGTCCGATCCGGGTGAGCGAGGGAGAAAAACAGATCACGAAAGGCAGTAATGGCAGGTTGCATGGAGTGGGGTGTCGCATGTTTTGCGAAGACCTTTTCCAGTCCGCCATGCTGTTGATAAAGGTTTTGAAGGGAGGTAATGAAGAACAGGAGGTCTTCGGATTGGAACGTCCTGTGAACAAAGCCTGACAGTCGTCCGAGCTCAGCAGCAGAGTGGTGAAGGACGAAATCGTACGGGGCATCGTCCATTCGCTCCATCAGGTCCAGAGCGTTTTTCACGATTAATTTTCGGTTGCCCCAGGCGATCGTGGAGGAGAGAAAGGCTGCAATCTCAATGTCTTCCTTGCTTACATACCGATGGGGGATGGAGACAGGATCCGTCGCCAGGAAGTCAAGGGTATTGTACCGGATGACCATTTCATCCAGGAATTCTTTCAATTGGAGGATTTCATCGTTTG
This sequence comes from Marinilabiliales bacterium, assembly GCA_021286825.1. Classification (GTDB taxonomy): domain Bacteria; phylum Bacteroidota; class Bacteroidia; order Bacteroidales; family Prolixibacteraceae; genus CAINVV01. The sequence continues at coordinate 5,341 of JAJTBP010000153.1, forward strand.
CAACCATCTTCTGATCCATGAAAAACCAACAAAAAAGCCGAATCCATTGGACCCGGCAATCTGTAGCCTCACCGCGACTCGAACGCGAATTTAAAGTTTAGGAAACTTCCGTTCTATCCCTTGAACTATGAGGCCATCCTTGTATGAAAAACCTTTCGGCTCATGCTTTATTTGTTCATTCCCACCGGAACCTGTTTCAAACGGTAGGCAGCTTCTTCCAGCACTTGATTCGATTTGGCGAAACAGATCCGAATCAGTTGCAGCTTGGTCTTCTCATGCTGGAAAGCAGAGTAGGGAATGACGGCCACTTTGTACTCCCGGACCAGTTTCTGAACGAAATCCGTATCCGGTTCATCTGAAACCTTGCTGAAATCCAGCAACTGATAGATGGTCGACTTAGTCGGGACGAACTCAAATTTACTGCCGGCCAACAATTCCAGGAAATAATCTCGCTTACTCTGGTAAAAGGCATTGATTTCCTTGAAGTTTTGTCCTTTTTTGAGGTATTCGGCCAAGGCATATTGGGCAGGCGTATTGACGCTGATACCCTGATATTGTTGGGTCTTACGAAACTCCGACATCAATTTCTCAGGACCAGCAATGTATCCCAATCCCCAACCGTTGATGTTAAAGAGCGCCCCAAAAGAGGAGACGACAAGGCTCTTGGCTGCCAGTTCGGGAATGGAAGCGACACTAAGGAACTTGTGACCATCGTAGACAATGTTGCCAAAAGTTTCGTTGCTCAGGATCACCAAACGGGTACCGTTGGTCATCCTCTTGAGTTGATCAAAATCTTCGGCACTGAAGATCTGTCCGATCGGGTTCTGAGGATTGTTGATGACAATCATCTTGGTTTTTGTCGTCACCGTCTTTTTCACCTCATCCCAATCGATCCGGTACTCCGGATGTTTCAAGGTGATGTAGATGGGGCGACCACCTGACATCTCAATCAATTGGGCATAAGATTCCTGAACAGGTTCGAACAAAATGACTTCATCCCCCTCCTTGACGAAGGTGGAGATGGCGGTTGACATGGCTTGGGAAGGTCCGGCGGTAATGGTAAGGTCGGTTTCGGCTTGGTATTCCGTATTGTTCTGTTTGTTGAAAATAGAAACAATCTGATCTCTCAGTGACCCAACTCCTTCAATTGGTGAAAAGTCGTTGTTTCCGGCCCGCATGTACTTGTCAACCATGTTAATCAATTCGTTGGGACAAGGCAAACCGGACATCGGATCCACAAGGTTTGTGGCCTTAAACTCCTCTGCCAGTTCCATCATCGAAACGAATGCGTTCTTTTTCGTGGTTGGAAGCTTTGTAACGGTCATACTGAAATTTATCTTGGACAAAAGTAGCGAAAAAATTGGGAATGGCAATTCAGGCGGATAAAATAGAATTGATACAAACATTCGGAAAGTACGCCATATTTGACCCTCTGAATTGGATCGGTTATTATCCCATGATTTTGGTAGTCACTGAATATCAGTAACATGCATTGTATTGGCCTGAACTGCCCGTAAAATTTGTGAACAAGATTTTGTCAGGTAAAGAGTTCCCTTAACACTTCAAAGGATTTGACCTGAAACCGGATGCCGAGGTGCAATGCATAAAAATCAAGGATCTTTTGGGTAAGCAGATTGCGTTGATGGGCAGAGAGCAAAACCGCCCCTGCCTCCTCGTAGGTAACCGAAAGCAAAAGGGAAAGCAATTTGCTTTCTTCCCCTTCCAGAAGGTGGGGGTGTAAGGGTTTTTCCGTGCAAAATGTTCCGGTGATCAGATCGAAGTAAGGGGTGGCGGGTTCGGCACTTCCTGCAGGGGCAAAGCCCAGATATCTTGCAAGCTGCAAAAGGAAGGAGAGATGGAAATTGGCTGAGCCTTTCTGTAGCAGGTCGAAGATTCGAAAGGAATGGTCCAGGAAGCGGTAGAGTTCCGGTTGCGCTTCTTCTTCCCGCAGGACTTTGTAAAGGAATTCTGCCAGAAAGATGGCCTGGGAAGATTTGACCACATCGTAGGGAAGGCTTTGGTAAGGATGCAGCAACCGGCTCTCTTTGGCTCTTTGAATCTCCTTTCCCTGTTTGTGATCCATCTCAAGGGCCAGAAGAAACAGTGGCTGTAAAAGATTTGCCTTAGCGGCGGATTTTTTGGCATGCAAACCCTGCATCAGGAAGGAGACCCTTCCGAATGCCTCGGTGTAGAGTGTCACCACTCTGCCATTGTCTCCATATTTTACGGAATGAAGGACGATGCCCTCGGTTTTGCTGTACATGCAGGAATGATCTGTACTTTCATCAGGATGGGCAGACCATCATAGCCGGATGATTTCCCTCCCAAACTATTTTTTTTCATCCCACTGATTGGGGATTGCCGATCCGGAGGATTCTTCACCAAAAACCGCAAGATCGTTTTACAAAAGGTCCCGAAGCAGAAAATCCACCAGTTTTTGGACGGCTCTGCCTCTGTGGCTCATGCTGTTCTTAAGGGAAGCCTCCATCTCGGCGAACGATTGATCGTATCCATCCGGACGAAACACCGGATCGTATCCAAAACCCCCGTCTCCATGCCGTTCATGCAGGATGACGCCATCCACCCTGCCATCAAAGAGGTATTCCTTCCCCTCCAGAATCAAAGAAATGACGCACCTGAAACAGGCTCTTCTGTCGGTGATTCCCTCCATTTCACGCAGCAGTTTTGAGACATTGTCGTCCGAATTTCTACCTTCACCGGCATACCTGGCGGAATGGACACCCGGAGCATTGTCGAGCGCAAGAACCTCTAACCCGGAATCGTCTGAAAAGCAGTCGATTCCAAAACGATCGAAAATGAAGTGGGATTTCTGAGAGGCATTCTCCTCCAAGGTGTTGCCTGTCTCCGGAATCTCCTCAAAACATTCGATGTCGTTCAGGCTCCTGAGCACAAATTCTCCCCGGAGAATTTCTCCCAATTCCCTTAGCTTGTGTGCGTTGTTGGTTGCAAATACCAGTTGATGCATGCGGGTGG
>JAJTBP010000154.1 GCA_021286825.1 Marinilabiliales bacterium
TATTTTTATCATTGAGCGGATGGTTCGGCACGGCGATCCGTCGTTATAAAAAAAGCTGCGAACAAAGCCATACCCGAAAGGAAGAGACGAAAACAAGCCCTCCCTTCAGTGGTTCATCCACGTGTGGAAAGGACCTCCTTTTCGTATTTCTGAATTTCGGTTACATAATCAGGTCCGACGGGAACGCCCGACTTCATCAAATAGTAAGCCCAGACGGCTCCGATCGGCATGGTCTTCTGCTCTTCCAGGAAGGCCAGTCGTTCGAAATGCTTGCCTTGCTCTTCCAGTTCCAGCAGCAGGGACGTGGGTTCGAGGAGGGCAATCAGGAAGGCCTTTTGTGTGGCGCGGGTACCCACCACATAGGCACCAATCCGGTTGATGGAGGCATCGAAGAAATCGAGACCGATGTTGACCCGCTTCTGGAAGTTGTTGCGGACGATCTCTTGGGCAATCAGTTGAATGTCTTCATTGAGTGTCACCACATGGTCGGAGTCCCATCGCATCGGGCGGGTCACATGCAGCAGCACCTCATCCATGAATTGCAGACAGGAAGAAATTTTGTCGCCCACCTGTTCCGTTGGATGAAAATGACCATTGTCGAGGCAGATCAATTTTTTGCGGGTGATGGCGTATCCCAGGTAAAAGTCGTGGGATCCCACGGTCATGGACTCTGCCCCAATCCCAAACAACTTGCTTTCCACCGCATCTTTCATTTGGGTGGTGGGATAGTCGATGGCCATGGCCTCGTCCAATGATTTTTTCAACAATGCGCGATGACCGTTGCGATCGATTGGCGTATCTTTCGAACCATCCGGAATCCAGGTGTTGTGTACACAGGGGGTTCCCAACTGTCGACCAATCTCGGCAGAGATAGCACGGCACCGGCTGACATGCTCGACCCAGAACTTCCTGTGCTCTTCGTTCTTGCTCGAAAGGGTGAAACCGTCGGCTGCCTTGGGATGGGAAAAACAGGTGGCATTGAAATCCATGCCGATGCCCAATCCTTTGCACCAGTCGATCCAGCTTTGAAAATGTTTCGCCTCGATCTGGTCACGGTCGACCTTCTCTCCCTTGAAATCTCCGTAAATGGCATGCAGGTTGATCCGTTGTTTGCCAGGCAGCAGGGACATCACCTTTTCGAGGTCCTGCCGCATCTGCTCGATGGTTCTGGCCTTACCCGGATAATTTCCGGTGGCCTGGATACCTCCGCCCGAAAGGGCTGCATCCGGAGTTTCAAAACCACCTACGTCGTCCGTCTGCCAGCAATGCAGGCTAATGGTAAGCTCATCCATCTGCTGCAAAACCTTGTCGGTGTCTATCCCTATCGAACCGTAGATGTGTTTGGCCGATTCGTAGGATCTTTCGATTCTTTCCCTGTCCATATCGATTTGTTTTAATCTTTTGTTTTTCCCCTTCCGGGGATCGGTTAGCCTATCTGTTTTTCATGGCAAAAGGGCCATGGATGCCTTCTGTCAGATGGAGTTGCCGATGCCCACCATGACGATGGAGAGCAACATCACCGCAATGCCAATGACGAAGGTGCGGAACGTCCTGCCGGATACCCCTTTCCACTCTTTTCTGTAGAGACCCCACATGTTGGCGGTCAGGATGATGGTCGACATGTGGAGAATCCAGGAACTGGCTCCATTCCCCAGTTTGCTTTCGCCCATGCCGTAGAAGAAGAACTGCAGGAACCAGGTGGTACCGGCCAGTGCAGAGAAAAGGTAGTTGTTGAAGAGGGGTTTGCTCTTATCCAGGAAATTGCCGTAGGACCGGTTCTTGAGGTTCAGGATGGTGGTCCAGATGAAATTGGTGGTCAGTCCGCCCCAGAGCACCACCACGAAGGTCACGTTGTTCTGAAAAAGCGGATTGAAGCCCGCCTTGACCGCCTCTTCGGCCATCGGTTTTCCCGCTTCGATCCCGAAGTTGAAGAAGGAGCTGAGGATACCCGAAATGGTGGCGATGATCAATCCTTTGACCAGACTGAATTCCTGCACACTTGCCTTGGTCTGTTCTGGCGAGAGCTCTTTTTCCTTCCTCCATCCGCCAACCCCCAGGGTGATGATGCCCGCGATGCAAATGGCAATACCCGCCAGGACCAATTGTCCCCCGGGATGGTGAATCATGTACCCTAGCGAGATCTTTCCCGGTGTGGGATGGAAGGAATAGTAAATGGATGGCACCAGGGCTCCCAGTGTGGAGCAAAATCCCAGCGTCACGGAGTTCCCGAGCGACATGCCCAGGTACCGTACCCCCAGTCCGTAGGTCAGTCCGCCAATCCCCCAAAGCAATCCCATCAGAAAGGTGATCCGCAGGATGGATCCAGAGGTGGCACCGATGATGGCAGCAAACCCGGGAATGGTCAGGTAGGCGGCAAGGGGTGGCACGATGAGCCAGGAGAATAGTCCCCCAATGATCCAGTAACTTTCCCACGCCCATCCCTTTACCTTGTTGAAGGGCATGTAAAAGCTTCCCGAGGCAAAACCGCCAATCGAGTGAAAGATGATTCCTAAGATTGCATTCATGAAATCGAGATTAGTTGGTTTCCAATGGGACCTACGAAGGCAGGTAAAAAATTTTCCTAAAAATAGCGGAAAATGTGAGAAACATGCCCTATCCGGGCCCAATTTTAGCAGTTATTTTATCGAAAGGCAGGTAATTAAGATGGGGTTAGGAGATTTCCCTTATTGTGGCTACCTTTGTCCGTAACAGATCAATACGTCCGACATGAGCAGGAGCAACAACAGGGAAAAAGAGGGTTTGACCCACTTGGGCAGGGCCGGAAATGTCTATCATTTTGAATATGACCCGGCTTTGCTGGAGGTATTCGAGAACAAGCATCCGGACAACGATTACCGGGTTAAATTCAATTGTCCGGAATTCACCACACTCTGTCCACCGGTCAGCCCGATTTCGCCAGTCTGCACATCAGCTACATCCCCGACCAAAAGATGGTGGAGAGCAAGAGTCTGAAGTTGTACCTCTTCAGCTTCCGCAACCATGGCGATTTCCACGAGGATTGTGTCAACATCATCATGAAAGATCTGATCCGGCTGATGGATCCCCGCTACATTGAAGTCTGGGGGAAATTTACCCCACGGGGCGGCATCAGCATCGACCCCTACTGCAACTATGGTCGTCCGGGCACCAAATTTGAGAAGATGGCCGAATTCAGGCTGATGCACATGGACATGTACCCCGAAAAGGTAGACAACCGATAAATCCGGGCAAGATGGTCCGGCTGGGAGGTGCTGTCGTCGATTGCCTCCCACGCTTTCTTTCCCATGCTCAATTCAACAACATGGGAAACAAAAAAGGCACCCCGAAGGATGCCTTTTTTTATGCAAACGGATCGCAGCTTAAGCTTTGATCACTTTTTTGTAACCGTAAACAGCGGCTGCACCAAGTTCCTCTTCGATGCGAAGCAACTGGTTGTATTTGGCCATCCTGTCGGATCTGCTGAGTGAACCGGTCTTGATCTGACCTGCGTTGGTAGCAACGGCGATGTCAGCGATGGTGGCGTCTTCGGTCTCACCTGAACGGTGTGAAGTTACGCTGGTATAGCCGGCTCTGTGGGCCATTTCGATGGCGTCGAGTGTTTCGGTCAGCGTTCCGATCTGGTTCACCTTGATCAGAATGGAGTTGGCAGCACCCAGTTCGATACCCTTGCGGAGATATGCTACGTTGGTTACGAAAAGGTCATCCCCAACCAGCTGGCATTTGTCGCCCAGCGCATTTGTCAACATCACCCAGCCGTCCCAATCGTTTTCTGAACAACCGTCCTCGATGGAATCAATCGGGAAGTTGGCTACCAGTGAAGCGAGGAATTCGACCTGCTCCTTGCTGTTACGTTTCGCGCCATTGGCACCTTCAAACTTGGCATAGTTGTAAATGCCATCTTTATAGAATTCAGAGGCGGCACAGTCGAGGCCGATGGAGACTTCGCCACCTTCTTCGGCACGACCCGGTTTGTATCCCGCATTCTTGATGGCCAGGATGATGCTGTTCAGGGCATCTTCCGTACCGTCGAGTGCCGGAGCAAATCCGCCTTCGTCACCAACAGCCGTGCTGAGGTTGCGGTCATGCAGAACTTTTTTGAGGCTATGGAATACTTCAGCACCCATGCGCAGTGCTTCGCGGAAGGATGAGGCGCCGATCGGACGGATCATGAATTCCTGGAAGGCAATGGGAGCATCCGAGTGCGATCCGCCATTGATGATGTTCATCATGGGAACGGGCAACGTTCTGGCGTTGACACCACCGATGTAACGATACAACGGCATTTCGAGATAGGCAGCTGCAGCCTTTGCTGTGGCCAGCGAAACACCCAAAATGGCATTGGCACCCAGCTTGGATTTGGTAGCGGTACCATCAAGGGCAATGAGTGCATGGTCCAGTGCCACCTGATTCAGCGCGTTCATGCCAACTACTGCCTCAGCAATCACGGTATTGACATTCTCTACGGCTTTCAGCACACCTTTTCCAAGATACCTTTTCTTGTCACCGTCACGAAGCTCAATTGCCTCGTTCTCTCCGGTAGATGCTCCGGATGGGACAGCAGCACGGCCTACAAAACCGCTCTCAAGGGTTACTTCAACTTCTACGGTTGGGTTACCGCGTGAATCAAGAATTTCTCTTCCGACGACTTTACTGATTAACATTTTGCGTGATGTTTATGTGATACAATTAATTCGCTACCCGTAAGATAGCCTGTCTATTGATTTAGTTTAAAAAAACCGCACAAAGATAATCAAACTGTCTCACAATTCACCTCCCACTGTCAGTCAGATCAATTTGTTAATGTAAAAATTACGTAGCGGCTTCAGAAGGAAATGAGGTAGGCAATGATGACACTCAGCAGGTGATAGAGTGCCGCAGTCAGAATGGAGGTCCAAAGGAGAACGGACTTTTGGGCATTCATTTCAGGAGAAATTTAGGTGCTTTAAAATCAATCGGTTGAAGCATGCAGTCTTGCGTTGGAGCGGGAAGGAACCGCAACGTTCCCTGCCTCCTGAAAAGGCAGGGAACGTCGATTGGGTTTCCTTCGTTCGGGAAGCAGAAACAGACGACTAGTTGTGGCTGAGTTTCTTTTGAATCTTCCGAATGGCTTGTTCGATGGGTTTTTCCGGCTCGATGAGGTTGTACACGCCCCAGAAATCGGGATCGCCAAAACCGGAGACCTCATCCATCATCACCACATTGCTTCTGAGTCGCTCGTTGGGTTTGGCATTTTTCACCGGACTCTTGACCCAATCGGTGACAGCCATTTCAATCGTGCTGGTGTAATAGGTATTGAACAGTCTCCGCTTCCAATCGACCTTGAAGACGATCTCTGCACGGGAATAACCAAAGACCCATTTGCCATCCTTTTCCCGGTAATTGACCTGGTAGTTGGCCTCAGTGGGATAGACCCTTGCGCCCAGCGGCTTTTTCCGGATGAAAAGATCGGCAGCGGCACCCTTGTCGGAAACATTCAGGCTGAAGGTGGCACTCAGCACGGCCAGACTCTCGGTATCAACATAAAGTTTTCCAAAATATAGCGGTTCTTTGATTTCCGGCTTTTGCTTGAAATCGATGACATACATCAGTCGATCCCCCACTTTGGAGATGTTTTCGATCTCAAATTCATAGTTTTTGATCATTTCATCCGTAAAGATCTCTTCCGGATTTTTCATGATGTCGAGCATCAGTGAGGTGTAGGGCCCGCCCTGCAGTTTGAAGGTCACCGTATCCAGTTTGGAATAATCGGTGCTCTTCCTCCCCTTTGACAATTCGGCAAGGTCCATGCGGAAAGAGAGGATGGGTTGTTTGTAGACATCCAACACGGCTTCGGAAAGCGAGACATAGCTTCTGTTCTTCTTGATGGATTCGCGGTAGAAAACCACTATCTTGTCTTGTTCCGTGTTGTAGTTGTCCCCCCGGCGTCCCAGAATGGCACTCATCAGCATGTCGGGATCTTTGGGATGGACACTGATGGTACTTAGCGTAACGGTCTGCAGTTCCATCTCGATCTTGTTTTTATCCGGCTTCAGCGATGAAAGGCTGATGATCCGCTCCTTGTGTCCCAGAAAATTGACGATGACCTGTCCCCCCTTGTGGGTAATGGGCACCTTGAAGATAAATTCTCCTTCACTGTTGGCAACGGTAGAAAGGTTGCTTCCTTCGAGGGTCAGGGTGGCAAACCCCAACGGTCTTCTGGATTCAGCATCGATGATGGTTCCCCGGTATTTGACATACTGGGTCGAATCGGGTACCGATACCGTAGCTGCAAAAGTGCTCAGGGTACCGGAAACAATCAGCAACAGTGTTGTCAGAATCAGAATGACACGGTTGCGGGAATGGAATGTTGTGCGCTTGGTTTTCATGGCGGTTGTGTTTAGCTGCTCTGTATGATTAAATTCGTTGTCCTAAAAACAGATTCCGATGTAGGAAGTTGATTTTTGTGAATTAACTTTATACCGATGGAATCGATGGGTTCTTTGCCCTTCTGTAGCTATGACAGTCAGAAGGAATTTTACCCCTAACCGGCAGGCAACATATCTTTTTCCCTTGTAAGATTGGGCATCCAACGCATCACCTTCCATCCCAAAAAACCCGACCATGAAAAGATGCTTATCCCTGCTGATGTTGCTCGCGCTGCTCAACTTCGCCTATGGTCAGAATGGCGGACAAAGGCCTAAGATCGGACTGGTGCTCTCCGGTGGAGGAGCCAAAGGTTTTGCACATGTCGGGGTGTTGAAGGTGCTGGAAGAGGCTAAGATTCCCATCGACTGCATCGCGGGGACCTCCATCGGCAGCATTGTGGGTGCCCTCTATGCCTGCGGATACGATGCCGCTGCCCTTGAAAAGATCGTCAACAGCCAGGATTGGGCTTCACTTCTCAGCAACGAATACAAACCGGAATTCGTCTCCCCTTTCGACAAGGAGGAAGATTCCCGCTACAACGTCCGTTTCCCCTTCGAGGAGAAAAAAATTGTGCTTTCCAATGGTGTCCTCAATGGCCAAAATGCCATGGAGCTGTTTTCCTACCTGACCCTTGGCTATCATGATGTTTACGATTTCAGCAAACTGCCCATCCCCTTTCTCTGCATCGCGACCGATCTGACCACCGGACAGGAGGTGGTTCTCGACAAGGGGTATCTTCCCAAGGCCATGCGTGCCAGTATGTCGATCCCTGCCGCCTTTACCTCAACGGAAATCGACGGCAAGATGCTGGTCGACGGGGGCATCGTCAACAACTATCCGGTCGACCGTTGCAAGGAGATGGGAGCCAACCTGATCATCGGCGTAGACATCATGGATAGTTTGCGCAACAACGAAGAACTCAATGGCATTCCGGAGGTCATCTCCCAGCTTGTCACCTTCATGGGAATGGAGCGCAGCAAAACCAATACCAACAAGGTGGATGTCTACATCCGCCCATACGTCAAGGGATACACAGCCGCCAGCTTCGACGCACTCTCGGCACAGGCGTTGATGCAACGAGGCGAGGATGCAGCCCGGCGGGTGTTGCCCCAGTTGATCCGACTCAGGGATTCCCTGAACCTGCAGGCTAGACCGCAGATGATTCACCACCTGATCCGAAATGACACCACCCTCGTGATCAACCAGATCGAAGTTACCGGGACAGACCGGGCCAAGATTGCCTTCTATCTCGGACAGATTGGAATCAAACACGATCAGAAGGTGACCCTGCAGCACCTGCGCAACGGCATCTCCCGCCTCTATTCTACCGGTAATTATGATTATGTCAACTATCAGCTCGTTGGCAAGAAGAAAAGCACCCTCCGCATCGAGGTGAGAGAACGAAAGAACAACAAGATCAATGCCGGTCTTCACTACGATTCGGAACTCCGTTCGGCCATGCTGCTCAATGTCACCCTGCGCAACCAGAACTTTTTCGGATCGCGGTTGTCGGTCGACACACGACTTTCCCAGTTTCCCATGTTTGCCGCAAAATATGCTGTCGATCGCGGATGGAAACCGGGATTCTTCGCCAAGATGATGTACATGGCCGACCGCTTCTACCGATACAACGACGGGAAAAAAACGGCCGAGATGGATGTTTCACTCTGGCAACTGCTCGTCGCAACCCATTCCTACATGACCGATGCCACCCGGCTTACCCTGGGCGCCAACATGGACAAGTTCAACATGGGCAATGTGATCGGCGACACCACCGGCTATCAGATCACCTCAAAGGCCTATTTCAGTCTCTTCGGAAAGCTTGAACACAACAAGCTGAACAAGATCTACTTCCCG
>JAJTBP010000155.1 GCA_021286825.1 Marinilabiliales bacterium
CGCTGAATTGCTCAACGAAGCAAAGAAACAGAGAAGTCAGGCTGTTTTGCGTGATTGTCCCACTTCACCGCGTAAAATGCGCCTTGTTACCGATATGATTCGTGGAATGGCGGTAAATCGTGCACTTGACGTACTGAAGTTTTCTTCCAAAGAGGCTTCGCGCAAGGTAGAAAAGCTCCTTCTTTCGGCTGTTGCCAACTGGCAGGCTAAAAATGAAGGGGTTCGACTTGAAGAAAGCAACCTATACGTGCAGGAGGTTTTTGTTGACTCGGCCCGCATGCTGAAGCGCCTTCGTCCGGCTCCGCAAGGAAGAGGACATCGCATCAGAAAGCGTTCCAATCACGTAACCATCCGGTTGGCAAGTAAAAATGTTGTAGAAGCAAATACGAAATAATAATATGGGACAGAAAGTAAATCCGATTTCTAATAGGCTTGGAATCATCAGAGGATGGGATTCCAACTGGTTCGGAGGCAACAATTATGGTGATAAACTGATCGAAGATCACAAAATCAGGGCGTATCTGAATGCTCGTCTTGCAAAGGCCAGCATCTCAAAGATCATTATTGAGCGCACCCTGAAGCTGATCACCATTACTGTTCAGACTTCCAGGCCCGGTATTATTATTGGTAAAGGTGGTCAGGAGGTTGACAAGCTCAAGGAAGAGTTGAAAAAGATCACCAAAAAGGAGGTTCAGATCAACATCTTTGAAATCAAACGTCCTGAACTGGATGCCCAGATCGTCGCCAACAATATTGCCCGCCAGGTGGAGGGTAAGATTGCCTACCGACGGGCTACCAAAATGGCCATTGCTGCCACCATGAGAATGGGTGCAGAAGGGATCAAGGTTTTGGTATCCGGACGATTGAATGGAGCTGAAATGGCCCGTTCAGAGATGTACAAAGAGGGAAGAACTCCTTTGCACACTTTAAGAGCCGATATAGACTATGCACTGGCTGAGGCTTTGACAAAAACCGGTCTGATCGGTATCAAAGTCTGGATCTGCAGAGGTGAGATCTACGGCAAACGCGATCTTTCACCCAACGTGGGTCAGGCTCAGCAGTCACGCAGCGGCAATCCACGCCCGGCTCCCGCAGCAGGTGGTAAGGGTGGATTCAGAAAGCGCAAAAAGTAATTAGTCTGTTAACCATCGACAAAGCGAAACAAGATGTTACAGCCAAAGAAAGTAAAATTTAGAAGAGTACAAAAGGGCAAACTCAAAGGGAACGCCATGCGCGGAAACCAGTTGTCGTTTGGATCTTTTGCAATAAAGAGTCTGGAAACTGCATGGATTACCGGCCGCCAGATTGAGGCAGCCCGTGTTGCAGTAACGCGTCACATGCAGCGTCAGGGACAAATCTGGATCAGGATATTTCCGGATAAGCCTATCACCAAGAAACCCGCAGAAGTGCGAATGGGTAAGGGGAAAGGTGCTCCGGAAGGATTTGTTGCTACGGTAACTCCCGGTCGCATACTAATCGAGATCGAAGGTGTTCCTTTTGATCTGGCGAAAGAAGCTTTACGTTTGGGAGCACAAAAATTCCCGGTGAATACGAAGTTTGTTGTACGACGCGATTTTGTAGAACCTTCAACCATTGATTAATGAAAACGCAGGAAATCAAAGAGCTTACAACAGCCGAACTCACTGAGAAACTTGAAATCGGGAAAGAAGAGTTGGTACGGATGAAATTGAACCATAGTGTCAATCCACTTGACAATCCGATGAAAATCCGGTTTTCCCGGAAAAACATCGCTCGTCTGAAAACCGAATTACGCAATCGTCAAATTGAGAAAAAATGATGACTATGGAAACAAGAAATCTTCGTAAAGAGCGTATCGGCGTAGTGGTCAGCAACAAAATGGAAAAAACCATTGTCGTAGCTGAAAAGGGCAAGGAAAAACACCCCATCTACGGAAAATTCGTGAACAGAACCACAAAGTTCTACGCCCACGATGAAAAGAACGAGTGCAACATCGGCGATACCGTCTTAATTATGGAAACCCGCCCTCTTTCCAAGCAGAAAGGGTGGAGATTAGTTAAAATCTTAGAAAGAGCGAAGTAATATGTTACAGCAAGAATCACGTTGTACAGTCGCAGATAACAGCGGCGCCAAGACTGCTCTGGTTATCAGGGTGTTGGGCGGTACGAAAAAGCGCTATGCCACTGTTGGAGACAAGGTAGTCGTGACTGTTAAGACCGCATTACCCGGTAGCGATACCAAAAAGGGAGCAGTGTCAAAAGCTGTTGTCGTGCGTACCTCCAAGGAAGTACGTCGGAGTGACGGTTCTTACATCCGTTTCGATGACAATGCAGTTGTTCTGCTCAACGCCGCAGGCGAAATGAGGGGAACCCGTATTTTCGGCCCTGTTGCCAGGGAATTGCGTGACAACTACATGAAAATTGTCTCTCTAGCACCTGAAGTACTTTAATATTAATCAGACCATGCAGAAAAAATTACATGTAAAGAAGGGAGATACGGTGATCGTAATCTCCGGAAATTCAAGAGGCTCCGAAGGGAAAGTACTTGAAGTGGTCAAAGAAAAGGATCGTGCCATCGTGGAGGGTGTGAACCTGGTATCCAAGCATACCAAGCCCAATGCCAAACATCCCCAAGGCGGTATCATCAAGCAGGAAGCAGCGATTCATGTTTCCAACCTGATGCTGAAGGATCCCAAAACTGGAAAACCAACCCGTGTTGGCAGAAAACTGGACAAGAACGGGAAATTAGTAAGGTATTCAAAAAAATCAGGAGAGGAGATTAAGTAATGGCATACGTACCTACTTTAAAAAGCAAATATAAGGAGGAAATTGTTCCTGCCTTGCAGAAAGAGTTCAACTACAAATCTGTGATGCAGGTTCCGGTCCTTGAAAAGATCGTGATCAACCAGGGACTTGGATCCGCTATCGCAGACAAGAAGATCATGGAGGTTGCCATTGAGGAACTGACTTCCATTAGCGGACAGAAACCTGTTACGACCATCTCGCGGAAGGATATTTCCAACTTCAAACTTCGTAAGAAAATGCCGATTGGTTTGAGGGTTACCCTTCGTTCCGATCGTATGTACGAATTTCTTGATCGTTTGGTCTCTATTGCTTTACCGCGTATCCGTGACTTCAAAGGCATCGCCGATAAGTTTGACGGCAGCGGTAACTATACACTCGGTGTCACCGAGCAGATCATCTTCCCCGAAATCGTTATGGACAAAGTGACCAAGATGAATGGTTACAACATCACTTTCGTCACTACAGCTCAGAACGATGAAGAGGGATATGCACTTTTGAAAAGCTTCGGTTTACCGTTTAAGAACGCAAAAAAGAACTAAAAGATATGGCTAAAGAATCAATGAAGGCCCGCGAGGTAAAGCGTGCCAAACTTGTGGAGCGGTTTGCTGAAAAACGCGCCAGATTGAAAGCCGAAGGTGATTACATCGCTTTGAGCCTTTTGCCTAAAAATTCGTCAAAAATCAGATTGCACAACCGTTGCAAACTGACTGGCCGTCCGAAAGGATACATGCGCCAGTTTGGCATTTCGAGAATTCAATTCCGGGAAATGGCCTCATCCGGCCTCATCCCCGGCGTTAAAAAAGCAAGTTGGTAATCCTTAAATTATTGCAAAGATGACAGATCCTATTGCAGATTACTTGACCCGACTTAGGAATGCGATCAAAGCAAAGCATAAAGTCGTGGAAATCCCTGCTTCAAATATCAAAAAAGAGATTACCAGAATTCTGAAAGAAAAAGGGTATATACTCAATTATAAGATTGACGAAGAAGCAAACTATCAGGGAAGCATCAAAATTGCCTTGAAATACCATCCCGCCGATGGTACACCGGCAATCAAAAGCCTGAAACGTGTTTCAAAACCAGGTCTTCGCCGCTATTGCGGAATCGAAGAGATCCCGAGAGTATTAAACGGATTGGGCATTGCAATCATCTCTACTTCGAAAGGTGTGGTAACCGATAAGGAAGCCAAAGAGATGAATGTAGGCGGAGAAGTATTGTGTTACGTTTATTAATAAAGGAGGATTAAAAATGTCTAGGATAGGAAAACTTCCAATTGATTTGCCTGCCGGAGTTAGCATAAACGTTGACACGGACAACGTAGTCACCGTAAAGGGTGCTATGGGTACGCTTGTACAGAAAGTTGACAAGGATATCGAAGTTGTCGTCGAAGGCAATCAGATTCTGGTCAAAAGACCTACCGACCAAAAACGCCACCGTTCCATGCATGGCCTTTACCGTGCCCTTATCAACAACATGGTACAGGGTGTTTCAAAAGGCTATGAAGTAAAACTCGAACTGGTTGGTGTTGGTTATCGTGCCGAATCACAGGAACAGGTACTGGACCTTGTACTCGGTCATTCTCACCACACCTATTTGCAGTTACCCAAAGAAGTCAGTGTGACAGCGGTTACGGACAAACGTGCCAACCCGATCATTACGCTGAAATGTGCCGACAAACAATTGATCGGTCACGTAGCTGCCAAAATCAGGTCGTTCAGAAGTCCTGAACCGTACAAAGGCAAGGGTGTTAAATTCGTTGGCGAGGTACTTCGTCGTAAGGCTGGTAAGTCGGCTTCTAAAAAATAATTGATTTTCTAGTTATGGCTCTCACAAAAATTCAAAGAAGAGATAGAATTCGCATGAGAATCCGGAAGATAGTTTCCGGTTCCTCAGAGGTTCCTCGCATGAGCATATTTCGTAGCAACAAACAGATTTCTGTTCAGTTTGTTGACGATGTTGCGGGAAAAACCTTGTTAGCAGTTTCTTCATCCAATAAAGAAATCGCTTCTCAAGCCGGAACCAAAACTGAAAAGGCTGCAATGGTCGGTAAATTGGCTGCTCAGTTGGCCTTGGCTGCAGGGATCACCTCTGCCTGCTTCGATCGTGGCGGATATTTGTATCATGGACGTGTAAAGGCAGTAGCAGATGCTGCTCGTGAAGGAGGTCTAAAAATATAACCGTTATGGCTAAAAATATCAAAAAAGTAAAAACCAGCGATCTCGAACTGAAGGACAGGTTAGTGGCAATCAACCGGGTCACCAAGGTCACCAAAGGAGGTAGAACTTTTAGTTTCTCTGCTATTGTTGTCGTCGGCAATGAAGATGGCATCGTAGGATGGGGTCTTGGAAAAGCCAGTGAAGTAACGGCCGCGATCGCCAAAGGCGTCGATGCAGCCAAGAAAAACCTTGTCAAAATTCCGATCATCCACGGAACAGTTCCTCATGAGCAAACTGCTAAATTCGGCGGAGCAAGTGTCCTGCTGAAACCGGCTTCCCACGGTACCGGAGTGAAGGCGGGTGGTGCAATGCGCGCGGTCCTCGAAAGTGTTGGCGTCCACGACATCCTTGCTAAATCCAAGGGCTCGTCTAACCCGCACAACCTTGTCAAAGCAACCTTTGAAGCATTGATCGAACTGAGAGATGCCTATACGGTCGCTGAACACCGTGGTATTGCTCTGGATAAAGTGTTTAACGGATAATTGCTATCATCATGAAAATTCGTATTACACAGTTTAAGAGCAAAATTGGCGCATCCAAAGCTCAAAAGAAAATCATTGATGCGCTCGGATTGCACAAATTGAATCAACCAAAGGTTCATGAGGCAACTCCAGAGATTCTGGGTATGGTTAGAAAACTTCAACACCTTGTCAGGGTTGAAGAAGTTAACGAATAATATTTCTTAAGAAATGGAATTACATAACTTAAAACCTGCGAAAGGTTCTGTTAAAAAAGAAAAGAGAATCGGACGCGGACAAGGTTCCGGACACGGTGGTACCTCCACACGTGGTCACAAAGGCGCTAAATCCCGCTCTGGATACTCTTCCAAGAGAAGTTTCCAGGGAGGTCAGATGCCTTTACAGCGACTCGTACCGAAATATGGCTTTAAGAACATTAATCGCGTTGAATATAAGGCGATTAACCTCAGCACCATTCAATTGCTTGCTGAGAACCTTCAATTGACAACCATCGATTTCCAGGCTTTGATTGACGCAGGCTTTGTCTCCAAGAACGACAAAGTAAAAATCCTTGCCAAAGGTGAACTGAAGAGCAAGCTGGATGTGAAAGCGCATGCGTTCTCACAGAAGGCAAAAGAAGCCATTGAAACATTGGAAGGTACTACCGAATTAATCTGATTCAGATGAAAAAGTTGATTGAGACGCTTAAGAACATTTATAAAATCGAGGATTTGCGGAATCGACTCGGTATTACCTTGCTTTTCTTGATGGTTTACCGTTTCGGATCTTTTGTTATTCTGCCGGGAATTGATCCGAATCCTGTTCATTTTCAGGCTTTAAGGAGCCAGACAGCTGATGGGATTCTCGGATTGCTGAACATGTTCTCTGGAGGCGCGTTCTCTAATGCATCCATTTTTGCTTTGGGGATCATGCCTTATATCAGTGCCTCGATCGTGATTCAACTTCTGGGTTTTGCCGTTCCTTACATTCAGCGTTTGCAGAAGGAAGGGGAATCCGGACGGAGAAAAATCAATCAGATGACGAGGTACCTAACCGTGGTCATTCTGGTTTTCCAGGGATGGGCATATCTCGCCAATCTCAGGTTCCAGTTGCCGGAGGAAGCTTTCCTGATTAGTCCTTTTGCTTTCAACATGAGTTCAACCATCGTTCTTGCTGCCGGCTCCATGTTCATCATGTGGCTGGGTGAAAGAATTACGGATAAGGGTATCGGAAACGGAATCTCACTGATCATCATGATCGGTATTATTGCCCGTCTCCCGCAATCACTTGCTCAGGAATTTGCCAGCCGTATGGCTGAGCAGGGTCGTGGTTTCATCATGCTGCTCGTCGAGTTGGTTGTCTTCCTGTTTGTCATTGCCGGTACCATCCTGCTTGTTCAGGGAACACGTAAGGTTCCGGTACAATATGCCAAACGGATCGTTGGTAACCGTCAATACGGCGGTGTACGTCAGTACATTCCTTTGAAGGTAAATGCTGCGGGTGTTATGCCGATCATCTTCGCTCAGGCGATCATGTTCATCCCCGCAAGCTTGGCCGGACTTTTCTCCTCTGAAACACTGGGCAGAATGTTTGCCTCTTTTTCTCAATACACCGGATTCTGGTACAACACCATTATGTTCCTCATGGTGATCCTATTTACCTATTTCTATACGGCAATTACGATCAACCCGAACCAAATGGCAGAAGACATGAAGAAGAATGGTGGTTTCATTCCGGGTATCAAACCAGGAAAGAAAACGGTTGAGTACATCGATACAATCATGTCCAGAATCACGCTGCCGGGATCTATTTTCCTTGGTCTCATTACCATCCTGCCTGCTGCTGCCATGATCCTCGGAATCAATTCACAATTCGCTCACTTCTTTGGCGGAACATCGCTACTCATCCTTGTAGGGGTCATTCTGGATACCTTGCAACAGATCGAGAGCCACCTGCTGATGAGACATTATGACGGTTTGTTGAAGTCCGGAAGGATCAAGGGTCGTACGGCCGGTGCAAGCATGTAGGTTTTCCTGCCTGCTTGATTGCCTTGTTTTGGCAAGTTAGCTGTTTAACAGCTTCAATATAGATCAGTCGATCATGGGATCGACTGATGCGTTCTGATCATTTTGACTGGTTTTCCTCTTTCCTGAAAAGGGTATTGCTTCTGGATTTTCTTTTCTGTATCTTTGCCGACCTGAAAAATCAGAACATATTCGTCTTTTTATGATTATTCTTCGTTTGAACCGGGGAATAAGCGCGGCAATAAAAGGGCCACCGAAGGGTGTCGTAAGGGAAGTTGTGGTTGATTCCTCTGAAATCTGTCATTCTGATCGAATGTTTTCGCTCTCAGGAGTAGTTTAGGAAGTTGTGTGTGATCTCTATTTAATGCGAAGAGTTTGTT
The DNA here is from genome assembly GCA_021286825.1 of Marinilabiliales bacterium. Taxonomy (GTDB): domain Bacteria; phylum Bacteroidota; class Bacteroidia; order Bacteroidales; family Prolixibacteraceae; genus CAINVV01. The sequence continues at coordinate 7,862 of JAJTBP010000155.1, forward strand.
TTTATGTCAAAACAATCATTTATTGAACAAGACGGAACAATTATTGAAGCATTGTCCAATGCGATGTTTCGGGTAGAACTTCAGAATGGCCATGTCATCACTGCCCATATTTCTGGGAAGATGCGCATGCACTACATCAAAATTCTTCCCGGTGACAAAGTAAAGGTAGAGATGTCACCCTATGACTTAAGCAAGGGACGAATCTCTTTCAGATACAAAAATTAAAAAGTAGAAAAATGAAAGTTAGGGCATCCATTAAGAAACGTAGTGCGGAATGCAAGATTGTAAGTCGCAAGGGACGTCTCTACGTGATCAACAAAAAGAACCCGAAGTTCAAGCAGCGTCAGGGTTAAAAGTTAAATTTATAACGATTTTCTA